>JAGLWX010000423.1 GCA_023133185.1 Fidelibacterota bacterium | reverse complement strand
ATCCCAAATTCCTTATTGAACAGCTGCGCCAATTCACCAACGGTCATGCCATATACAAAGGGAATCGGATAAAGACCGATAAAAGATTTAAATTCGGGGTCAAGCACCGGTCCTTCGATCAGATTCCCACCCAGCGGATTGGGTCTGTCCAGAACGATGAAGGCTTTGCCCTGTTCGGCGGCGGCTTCCATACCCATCGCCATGGTGTAAATGTAGGTATAAGCGCGAGAACTAATATCCTGAATATCGTAGATTAGAACATCAACGTCTTTGAGCATTTCCGGCGTCGGCTTGCGTGTTTTTCCGTAAAGACTATAGACCGGCACACCTGTCTTTTTATCAACGAAATTGCCGATTTTCTCTCCCCCCGTTACATCGCCCCGAACGCCGTGTTCCGGTCCAAAGAGAGCAACCAGATCGACATCGGGATGATTGTACAGCAGATCGATTGTAGATTCAAGGCGCGAGTTCACGCCGGTAGGATTAGTGATCAAGCCCACTTGCTTTCCTTCGATAAGATCGAGCTTTTCTTCCAGCAATACCTCGATGCCCAATTTCACTGCTGTTGCGTTTTCCGCCGGACTAATGTTAATAAGAGCAATTACTATTGTCACCAGGCAGAGAATCTTATGCGTCCTTTCTTTTCTCATGTTGTGTTTTTCCTTACATATTTACTTGAACATCTCTGCAAAATTAATGAACGGAAGATAATTATCCTAAACCCGATTTCGGAGAACCTGTTCTACTCGTTCCGAGATTGCTCGCCTGACTGATTGTTGGCAGACATGTCGGACAGGTAGTTCGGAACAATTGGTTACGGAGCGCAGCCACGTAACCAGGAAAACAAAACCGACTAATCCAACACTCCGCTGACATGGGAATACGATGCCGACAAATTGGCAATCAGGAGAGTAACTATTCATTTCTTTATTGCCTCATTCGCAGATTGTGAATAACTTGCGACCACGATGGAAGCAAGCATAATGAATAGCATTTTAGCGCCTGAAAATCAGATGGCAGAAGCCGAAGCGTATATCCTGTCGAAAACAAGCGACATTCCCACAACCGCCGTTGTATTAGGCTCCGGTCTGGGCTATTTTGCCAATAAAGTGACTCCAACCGTTATCCTCAACAATCGTGACATTCCCCATTTTCCACAACCCACCGTTATCGGGCACGACGGGAAGATGGTCTTCGGCAGTATCCAAGGCGCCGATATAATCGTGATTCAGGGCAGGTCCCATTATTACGAAGGAAAATCCTTCTCTGAAATCACCTTCTACGTCCAACTCCTGTCTCGATTAGGCATTAAAAACCTGGTGTTGACCAACGCAGCCGGCGGAATGAATCCCTCACTGAAACCGGGAGATTTCGTTCTACTGAACGACTTTATCAACTCTACCCAACTTGAGGTATTACCACCCAAATTGGTCCCTGAACAACCGTTTTCGGAACAGCTCATCGTTATCGCTAAAAATGTTGCCAACGATCTGAAAATCAAGTTACACCAGGGCGTTTACTGTTGGACTACCGGACCCAGTTTTGAGACTCATGCCGAAGTGCAAATTATTCACGACCTGGGAGCCGATGTTGTGGGCATGTCCACGGTTCCGGAAGTAATAATAGGCGCGTACTTAAAAATGAATATCCTCGGAATTAGTCTCGTAACTAACCTTGCCGCCGGTATCAGCGCGACGCCGCTGACTCACCGGGAAGTTCAGCTGGTCGCCGATGAAACTAAAAAACCCTATTCGAAATTCATGTCGGCGCTTATATGCAACATTGTAACATCCGAAACATAATTCATTATACGCCGTACAATATCATTGGAAAATATTCCGTTTCGCTCATGACTGAAGTTCTCCCGAAATTGGAAATTCCTAATAACGCAATATTTTATATTTTAAGATGATAAAACACATTGACAAGTGGAAGTAATTTATGAAAGTTGAGATAGAAAAAGCCTTATTTTATGAAGATTACAATCAACCACCCCTCTTTCCCCTCCTTGGCACGG
>JAGLWX010000422.1 GCA_023133185.1 Fidelibacterota bacterium | reverse complement strand
CAAGTAAAAATATTGCTATGCATAAAAATAACATTCGGTTTTTCATACGATCTCCTTTTTTATTTGTTTGTTAACCCTTTGCAAAATATGTCCTTCCACCTCCTTTCTCAATGTTTATCGCCCCTGTTTTCTCTCAAACCAGACACTTTGGATTTAGAACAGGCTGTAACATTTTGAACCGCATTGAATATTTATTCTCAAATATTAATTCTTTCATACATTATAAAATATTTTCCCCATAGTCAATAAAAAAATTCAGTTTTTCATCTCTTCTACTGTGTGTTCGCCCCAATTCAAACGGATACTACAATCTATCAGGTTTTTATTTCCGGTTCTTTGTATCTGCCAATCGATTGCTGCTCCCGCCAAAACCGAAAAATACCAAACAGTAAGATAATGCAACCAATTCCAACAGATATTCCTCCCAGAATCGATCTGACATTGCCTGGAAATAATTTTACAATACCCAGTCCCAGCCAATATAAATGCAATCGACGTTCTGATATAGGCCAACAGGGTCCGCTCATTAGCCAGGTGTGTCCGTATTTTTGCTATTTGATTATTTATTTCCATCGCAAACTCAATACTTTTATTTGATTATTGTCATTCGACATTAATATATGTCGTAAATAACGCTTATTTTAAAAACACAATTTTACAGGTAGTTTGCTGACCGTGGTTATCAGTAAACCGAACAAAATAAATCCCTGTGGGTATTTTAGGCTGGCTCCACAGAAATTCATAACCGCCCGCTTGCCTGAATTCATTATCGACCAACCGGGCAATTTCTCTGCCGCCAATATCATATACACTGATATTTACAATAGATTCTTCCATAATCGAGTATGCAATAGTCGTTTTACCGTTAAACGGATTGGGATAGTTACTTATCTGAAAATAAGAAGGAAGTATTCCATGATCGATACTTCGGAATCCTAATGTTGTATCAACATCCTGAAAAAGAACCTCACGTTTTGTTTCATAGACAAAGGGGAAAAATTGTTTCCAGGGATTGGACGCCCGGAGTTGATAATACCGGGCACCGGATTCCGACACACACCAAATGTCTCCCTCTTTATCAAAACTTAAGTCTTCAGAGCCCGACGGAAACTCAAATGTTCTTTCAGGATCAGCGACATAGTACGCAGATAAATCCTTTTTATTAAAACGGTGCAGAATACTGTTATTGCTGCCACCGGCACTGATTGAAACAAACAGATAGGTCTCATTTTCATAATGGCTCCAGGCACATCCCTGAGATCGCAACGGCAATCGGTAATATTTCGGATTTCCCGAAAGTGAGCCATCGGTAATCATAGGATAGCCTCTCAGATACGGATTATCTTGGCTTTCATCACGGAAATCCCCTACCCATAAGGTATCATTAAAACAGGTTGTAAATGATGCAGGTCCACCCACATCCCACAAACCGGGTGATAATGGATAAAGATCCTGGTACTTCGGCATACCATCACCTTCATAAGCCGGTATACGATAACCCTCAATATGTCCCGATCCGGCCACATAGATAGTGTTATTTCTAAACGCAATGCCACCATTATGACCGTATTGTAATTGCCCCCGTAACCGGAAACAACGGCGGACCTGATAATTATCACCGGGATCAAGTTCAACAATAATTGAGCGATGGATACCAATTCTTCCGGTGATATCTTTATTGTATAGAGAAATATAGATCATCCCACCAGGTCCGGAAAATTCCGGGTCTCCCCATGAATTTGTTAAGCCTTGAGGTACAAAATCATCGTGTGCATAAGGAACAAAAACAAGCGTATTCACCGGTGTAGGTGAATTGGTATAGGTTTTCCAGTGGTCATGATCCCAATAATAGGGAATTCCAGCATACTGACTGCCGTCAAGTGGTATATATGCAGACATCTCATATTGTGAAACAACATTCATCAGGGTTGCGGCATGAATCTCACCATTAAATGGTTTATGTGTACTGTCCGGGCTACAGCGACCACCCAACTGCAATGGTGACCGTAAAATAGTGAATCCAGTGCCAAATACTAGGTAGTCTTTACTTTTCGCAACCAGCCGATTATTAATTATTAATGTCTGATGCAGCGTATCTCCGGATACTTCGCTAAACCAGCGAATATAATGATGCCGAAGAGTATCAAGAGTCAACACTGTCTCTGTGCAATACAGACTATCCAGTATATTTCTCTCAAACAGAATAGAGCGATCACTATTCAGCCGCATCCGAAGAAAATTGCTGCCCGTTGTATCTCCCCAGGTCCATAACAGCCCTCCTCCTCGATAAGGCTTCACCCATATCTCACCGGATATTATATGAATTCCTGAATAACTCATAGAAATATCAGAAGCCGTTGTAATAAAGGATGAGTCCGAGGTAAAAGCAGCTGTTTGAGGAATTGTGTATCCCCAACCGAATTCTCCGCGAGCAGGTTCTTCCCCCGGCTCAGAAACCTCAATAATGTCAACAGCGTTATAGATTATACCATCAAGGGAATCCATTCCGGTATAATAACTAAAAAGGGGTGTTGCTTTCAATGAACAAACACCCAATATACTAAAATACAATATCATGAATAGTCGTTTAAACTGCATCCGATTTTCCATTAATATCCTAATTACCATCTGTCATTTGAGTTGAGACCCGAAAATTATCTGTCCGAAACGGAGATGCCGGTAACCCAGCAGTATTAAATAAATTCAGTTCAGCAGTGTTACTCCAGCCGTAGCGCACTGCGATCGGATTTTGTATGGTTTCATTCCATACAATGACCGTATTGTCTTCAATTCTTGCCTTTGCAGGCAGAAATATACTATCAGAGCCCGCAATTGAAAAATGTGTCAACTCCCCATCTTTTACTGACAAGCCCTTATCGGCATAATCAAAATAAATCCGGATTTGATCATCTTTAATTACCATACTTTTATACAGTGATCCGGAATAAGTGATGTTTTTTTGGTTATATGTTTTCGCAAGCGCCCATAGGGACAGGCGGCGTCCAACTTCTTTTTTATCCCGGGGATGAATATCGTCCACATCGCCGATATCCATAGTTACAACCATACCAGTGTTGGGAACCGAAAGTGAGAGCAGTTGGGACTCACGTAATTCTGCAGCAATCGGCGCATTACTGTTATAATTAAAGGGCGCAATTTGAACATAATAGAAAGGAAATTCACCTAATTTCCACTGCTGCCGCCAGTCGGAAATCATCAATGGAAACAGTTCGCGGTATAAATAAGCTTGTTTCCGGTTACCTTCACCCTGATACCAGATTACACCCCTCATCTTAAACGGTATCAATGGAGCAATCATGGCATTATATAGACTTGTGGCGGTATATTTATCCAACACACCGGGGACACTGGGAATTGGACGATGTTCCTTCAGATCGTAGGCTACTTTATACCGCCATTCACCGACCAAAGATATCGTCATGGACAAATCATCTTTAGATACAATCTTTAAATGATCACCGACATCATAAATTCCACCGCTTCCTTTATAATCCATGACCCGGATGGATACGACATTTTCGCCTGGAACCAGCAGATCGGCAGGAACAGGATATTCCCGGACCACTCTCCATTTTCCACGTTTCTGGATCTCACCAACCTTTTTACCATTAATAAAAGTCCGATCCATATCATCAACCGGACCTAAATCAAAAATCAATTCTTTTCCAAGAAATTCTTCCGGAACATCAAAGTGTTTCCGAAACCAGATCACCCCATCAAAATCCGGTAATCCGGCAGATTCCAAGTTCGCCGGCAGATTCATCGTTTGCCAGTCACTGTCATCCAGTTCCGGTGAAATCCAGCTGCGCCAGACATGCTTATCCAGGGAATAGGATTCCATCAGCCATTTATTCAGATCCACCCGGTAAGCTTTTATCAATTTTTCAATCTCTTTTTCCGATCGGACCACACTGTCAAGTTTGTCCAAATAGAAACGGCAATGCGGATTCTCTTCGAGAACTTCTCGGCTGGTCCATGCTTCCGCAGGCGTCCCTCCCCAGCTGCTTTGAATAAGTCCGACTGGCACATTCAAATGTTCAAATATTTCTTGCCCAAAATAATAAGCGACAGCACTAAACTTCGCGACATTGTCCGGATTACACGCCTTCCATGTTCCGGCACAATCGTCCTGTGGAGTTTCTGCGACTTTCTTTTTCACCTGAAACAGACGAATATCCGGATAATTGGCATTCTGGATCTCTTCGACATAATTCAATACACCGGCTTTACCGGCACCTTTGGTCATCCACATGTCCATATTGGATTGTCCAGAGCAAATCCACACCTCACCAATCATTACATCATTTAACTCGATTTGTGTTTGACCTAATATTGATAATGTATAGGGCCCACCGGCTTTGGGTGTTTTCAGCCACAGCATCCATTTGCCATTTTCATCGGTTTCTGTTGTTACTGACCGGCGGCTCCAGTTCCCTTTAACGGTAATTGTTTCTCCTGGAGAAGCCCAGCCCCAGACAACAACTTTGCTTTTTTGCTGTAAAACCATCTTGTCGCCAAACACGGCCGGCAATTTGATTTTAGCAAACGTTAGCGTAGTTAATACTAAGTAGATGATTGCGCAGCAAATATAAAATCTTTTCATTTTTGCCTAATCAATTCGTGCTGATAAATTATTGTTATTACAATAAATCAAGAAGTTTATCCGGGTAATCCGTGATAATACTGTTTACGCCCCAGTCGATAAACTTCTTCATCATTTCCGGATCATTCACCGTCCAGATATGCACTGCCTTATTGTTTGCATGAGCTTTCCGGATAAATTCCTCATCAACAAGTTTATATTTCACACTCAGCAAATCCACATCTGCTGTAAAAACGTCCTCATCTTCGGGATACTTGCTAAAGATATAACCAACTTTCAAATCTTTATCAAGTTGCCGGACTTTTTTTATCGCGGATAGATCAAAAGACGTAATAATGCACTCCGACCGAAAATCCTTTTCATTGATCAGGTCAATTACTTTCTCAATTAAGAATTTTTCATGGCCATTCATTTTCAATTCGATATTGAGTTTCATTTTCCCTTTTACGGCATCCATTACATCCGCCAGTTTTGGTATGGGTTCTCCGGCAAATTCCGGGGCAAACCACGAACCAACTTCATAGGATACCAGCGAATCATAGGGCATTTCCCAAATATTCAAATCGACACCTGCAGTTCGTTCAAGGGTACTATCATGCAGTAAAATCAATACCCCATCGCTCGTTTCCTGAACATCCAGCTCGGAAAATCCGGCCCCCAGTTCCAAGGCTTTTTTCATTGCCGCCATTGTATTTTCGGGAGCTATTCCGGCACCGCCACGATGAGCGGTCACCACACTGGTGGTGACCTTTGAACAGGCGACAAACAAAATTACATAAAACGTGGTGATTAATATTTTCAAATATTTCCGCATAACAAACTCCTTTATTAAACGTTATGGATGTTTTATTATTGCACCAATGAGTTTGATCATTATTTCAGATATACTATTTTTTTATTCATCTGATTGATTCCATCAACAAATAACGATAAAATGTAACAGCCCGACGATAATCCATCGGGTGACCAGGTTGTCGCATATTGGCCAGGTTGATGATACCATTCGGGTATGATTGTCACCCTTTCCCGCCCTGACAAATCGTAGATTTTAAGTGATGTGTTCCCAGATTTGGGAATAGAAAACATGATTCGAACCGATGCATTAAAGGGATTCGGCGAGTTTTCCAGACTGTATTCTATGGCTAAACAACTTTTTGTTTCAACTGATGCTTCACCAAATTTATCAATTTCAAAATGATCCAGGGCAACTCCGGTTTTATTATATTGGGTAAAATCTAATTGCTTACCATCAATCTCGATGATATCAAAATGATATCCGAAATTAACTACATCGATTTCCGGTATCTCTCTTTTTCTTGATGTACTGAGTACTCCACCCCCGCCACCAGTGATAATATAATACACTCCATTTGCATCACCTCTTTCATAGGCGTGGATATGACCTGAAAACACCGCATCCACACCATATTCCTCAAACAAAGGCACTATCTGGTTTTGATTATCCTCATAAACATCTGATGAAACTTCAGAATAATATGGAACATGAGATAC
>JAGLWX010000421.1 GCA_023133185.1 Fidelibacterota bacterium | reverse complement strand
TTATAACCAAAAATTTACGCTCTATCTCTATCCCCATAATTTATTCCTTTTAAGATTCGCTTATCATAATACGCCGTCCAAGAACTTCAAGTATTTCAGCCGCCTTTTCTATCGCCTCGGATTCGCTGCCGGATTCCTCGATTAACGAATATACAGACGTCACGCCCTTATTGATTAATTGATCGATTTCGCAATCCACCTTTCCAGCGACGGCGATTACAGGAATCGATAACTTCGCCGCCCGCCTGATCACACCCATCAGGGCTTTACCTTCCATAGTCTGATTATCGATACGACCTTCCCCGGTAATTACCAGATCGACGTCACTCAGTAGATTGTCAAACCGGATACCATCCAAGATAAGATCGATTCCGCTTTCCAGTGTCGCATTCAAAAAAACGACCAATCCGGCGCCCAATCCACCGGCGGCTCCGGCGCCCGGTAAATCGCGAACCTTTTTTAAAAACGAAAATTCGACAATTGAATAAAACGACGACATATTCCGTTCTAAAACAGGTAATTCATTCTGAGATGCTCCTTTTTGAGGGGAATATGTATAAACGGCGCCTTCCGGTCCCAAAAGCGGATTTTTAACGTCACAGGCTACCCGGAATTGACTTTCGGATATCGCTTTATGAATATTTTTTATCGAGATTCGCCGACATTTTCCAATCAGAGAACTGTTCATAGGTTCGCAAATCTCATTATCACTATCATCGTAAAACCGCACTCCCAATGCCTGTGCCATGCCGGCGCCGCCATCGCTAGTTGCCGAACCGCCAATGCCGATGATAAATTGCCGGAAGCCCTTATCAAGCGCATCAGCAATCAGTTGACCTGTTCCATAAGTCGTTGCCTGGAAAGGATTTCGCTTCTCTTCCGGGATAAGTGTCAGACCCGACGCCTGCGCCATTTCGATCACAATAGTATTGGTGGCAGTTATCTCAAAATATTGGGCTGTCATCGGCGCTCCTAATGGATCGAGTACCTCACAGGAATGTAGTATTCCATCACTATGACGGCGGAACACATCGATAAATCCTTCACCACCGTCTGACAGGGTAACTGATTTCACCGTCACATCGGAATTTACCGAGCGAATTCCCCGCTCAAGAGCTGCGCTGACCTCTTCCGATGTCAAACTGCCCTTGAAGGAATCAGGAGCCAATAATACAGTATAAGAACGTTTTTTCATCATAAATAACTTCCATCCCGAGGCATCGGGACAAATAATAACGTAAGTACATTCCTGTCAATGTTATATTTGTGAAATTCGTGTGCCATGGGCATCTCTTTGAGTTAATTTGTGGACTACTTTCATATAAAATCGGTTAATACGCCGATGCCGCAGATTGACGCCGCATATCCGGCACGGCAATATAATAATTTCTATCCCAATCCAGGACAATGGCATTCACATCCCCTATAGCGGAACGGTTCTTGACCTTGTAACCTTTTTCCGTCAATATGGCAGTCAAATCCGGTGGAAATGCATAATTTTCGACAAATATAACGTCAGGCAACCATTGATGATGAAAACGCGGAGCATTCACGGCGTCTGTCAGACTCATATCAAAATCGATCATATTCATCAAAACCTGAGCGACCGATGTGATAATCGCTCCGCCGCCCGGTGATCCTAAAATCCACATCAAAGTGTCATTCCGGGTCACAATCGTTGGCGTCATCGAGCTTAACATACGTTTCTGCGGTTGAATGGCATTAGCTTCGGCGCCGACCAGACCATACATATTCGGAAAACCGGGTTTGATAGAAAAATCGTCCATTTCATTATTTAATAAAATCCCGGTGCCGGCGGCGACAAAACCTGATCCGTAACTGGCATTTAATGTTGTAGTTACCGAGACAGCCCATCCATATTGATCGACGACCGAGAAATGTGTGGTTTCCTCACTTTCCGGTAATGCCGAATGACTGACGCCGGAGCTGGGAGTTGCCTTCGATAAATCAATTTCATTTGCCATTGCCCTGATCAGTGAATCACTTAATAAAAACTCCAGCGGAACTTTGGTGAAATCGGGATCACCGAGATAATGAGCGCGGTTGGCATAAGCGCGGCGTTCCGCTTCAGTTACAATCTGGATTGATGTTGACGAATGGAAACCATATTCCGATAATGGAAACTGTTCCACGACTTTCATAATCTGTGCCAGACACACGCCGCCGGAACTTGGCGGCGGCATTGAAAAAATATCATAGCCTCTGTATGTAAAACGAACCGGCTGCCGTTCTTTTACTTCGTAATGACGCATATCCCATTCGCTGAGAATTCCACCGTTATTACGCACACTCCGAACAATCTTTTTAGATATTTTTCCATGATAAAATTCCTGCCATTCGTATTTAGCTAATCGTCTTAATGTTTTTGCCAGAGCGGGAAAACGTAATGTATCCCCGATCTCCGGCGTCTCACCGCCAGGATAAAACATATTTAACGACGACGGGAAACGGCTCATCAGTTCTTTATGTGATTCGAGCCCTTCATGAATAAAATATGTGACCGGAAAGCCTTTTTGAGCAAGATCAATTGCCGGCGCTAATAATTTCCGCCAGAGCCGGGTTCCATATCTTTCGTGAACATACGCATAGCCCGCCACTGATCCGGGAACCCCAACCGCGAGAACGCCTTCAGTACTCAATCCGTCAACAGGTTGTCCGATTTCATCGAGATACATATCGCGATGAGCCGCCCGTGGAGCTTTCTCCCTAAAATCGATCGTTGTGACAATTCCCTGCGGTGAACGAATAATCATAAATCCGCCGCCACCGATATTTCCCGCCGGCGGGTACACCACAGCCAGAGCAAATCCCACGGCAATCGCGGCGTCTATTGCGGTTCCACCCTTCTTTAAAATCTCAATACCCACATCCGATGCAAGTTTCGAGGCTGATACTACGGCGCCCTGTCTTCCAACCTGAAAGCTTTGGGAAAGCAGTACTGAACTTACTATTAGTATAACAATTGCGATTTTTCTCATGTTTCTCTTATAAACGAAATGCGTCTTCCAGATGACGTATTTGATTTCCTTTTGATGTAATTGTAATTCCGATGACGTCAAAACGGCAGTCAAGGTCCAGCTCAGGATGCCGGGACAGGTAAGCGTCGGCAATGATCCCTAGCTGCTGCATTTTACGTTCATCGACCCAGCTCACCGGCGGTCCGTAAACTTTGCGCCGCTGGGTTTTGACTTCCACAAAACTCAATACCCCGTTTTTCCGGGTAATAATATCAATCTCTCCATACGCTCCGGCGTGAAAATTTCGCTGTAATATCGTAAAACCTTTATTGTAAAGATAAAATGCCGCTACATCTTCACCATATTTCCCCAGATAACGGGTATTTGAAACAGTATCGATATTCACGAGATATTCTTTAACGCCATGAAATGACCGGCGGTGGATCGGACAGGGTTTCAACTTCTGAATTGCTTCACGGTGTTTTTTGGTCCCGTAGCCTTTATGAGCGGCAAATCCGTAACCGGGGAAAACCGTGTCCATTTCCCGCATAAATCTATCCCTGTACACTTTTGCGATAATTGACGCCGCCGAAATCGAATAGCAAATCCGGTCGCCCCCGATAATCGCTGTTTGAGGGTAAATTTTGCCGGGCAGACCACGCCCGTCCACCAGTATATGATCCACTTTAATTTTCAATCTTCCAATAGCCTGACGCATGGCTTTATGGGTAGCTCTCAGAATATTTATTCTGTCAATCTCCGTAGAATCAACAATTCCAATTCCAACTGCTGTC
>JAGLWX010000420.1 GCA_023133185.1 Fidelibacterota bacterium | reverse complement strand
CTCTTTATGATGATCATCATATACATAATTCAAAGCCTGAGCCATCTCACCGGCAATTGTAATAGTATGCGCTATGCGTCCGGCTTCCAAATCGGGGATTGCAATATCCTGTAATCCGGCGCCCATACTCTCAAATTGTTTGAGCATATTTTCACAGATCGATACCACGTCGGCGCTGGCATGACGAAACCAGGGCCAATATATCCTTAATTTTAAACCTTTCAAGTTTAATTTATTCCAACCATTAAGGGTAGGAAGTGGTTGATGAAATGAAATCGGATCCTTAGGATCAGGACCAGCCATTACTGCATATGCCAGAGCTGCATCGCTTACAGTAGCAGCCAGAGGTCCGATGTGAGCAACACTCCAGCAAAGCGGTGCGGCTCCGTGCTCGCTTATACGCCCAAAAGTTGGTTTGATACCAACAATCCCACAAAAAGATGCCGGGACGCGGATCGAGCCACCACCATCTGTGCCTATCGACACCGGACATAATCCTGCGGCAATTGCAGCAGCCGGACCACTTGAACTGCCTCCCGTGTAGTTATTGGGAGCATAAGGATTACGAGGCGTGCCATGGTTTGGATTCAAACCCGTTACGCCTATTCCAATCTCATGCATATTCGCTTTACCTATCAATAACGCGCCCGCCGCTCTCATTCTGGCAACAACGGTGGAATCCTCCTTACATGGATACTTGCCTAAAAAAGCGGTGCCTACGGTTGTTGGATATGGGACCATATCAACTTCGTCTTTGACCGCCACAGGTACACCGTCCAATACACTTAAAGCTTGTCCTTCTTTAAAACGCTTTGAAGATTCTCTGGCTTGCTTCATTACATCATCGTGATCAACTGCTATGATTGCCCGTAATGGCGGTTTAGTGGAATTACTTGCTTCGATGATATCCAACACTCGAATTGCCACATCCTCCGGGGTATTAATCCCATCACGGTAGGCTTTAGCAAAATCATGCACGGTATTAAAGTTGAAACCAGTGGCGGGCGGAACAGATTGCGTTGGCAATTCATTCTCGGGCACTGCTGCTGAACCGGAAGCCTGTGAACCTTTATACCTAATCGGATGATAAGTTGGAGGTTCATTTATTTTTTGCTTCCTTAGCCATGCGATTCCGGACTTTTGAAATAGACTGGGGATCAATAGTATGCGTAAAGGACTTTCCAATATTTTCACAAACAAGCGTAACGCAAATCCGGCGAGATAGGGTAACTTAACCGATTTAAGGTCATATTGGGTTTCCTGCATTTCATCATTTCTCATTTTTCACCTTTGAAATTATTGTAATTTAAAGCATAAAGAACTGTGCGATTTTATAAGTGTTGTTTCATTATAGCCCGGTAAATAATATTTTTTCATAATTTTGTCAAGAATACAAATAATATTTTAACGTTGCAACTATATTTTATCCAATACTTGAAACTAAAGACATCTCATCTTTGACCGATACTATTATTTTACAGCAATAAAAATCCTCTCTTTCAAGCCAATTACCGTAAATGTAAATTGCCGCCGGTATTAATGTAATATTAAACATTGGTTGCCCGATTTACGCAAGGGAATATCCAACTTCATTCATACCCGGCGATACTGTTTTGTATAAAAATATATAAAGGCAATTGTTAAAAGATACAATGGAGACGGAACAGATTATATGTCCGGTTTACATAATCCAATTATACCGGGTTGGCAGATAATTGAATTGATCTATTTTTCTCTTTATATGGCGCGGAGTTTATTAATTTTATTGTGCATGGGCTGTTTGTTGACAATATAAAGGGAAAATTGGTGATTATTGTCACGGGTATTGTTAATGGATTTATTAAACTTACAAGGCGAGTTGTCTCACTTAAAATCAAAAATTAAAGGGTTGAGAGATGATAAACGATAAGGAATCAATTATAAGCAGGGACTGTAAACAGCCGTATGAAGCGCCTGAGATCGTACTGAAAATGGAACTTATAGTTGATCTTCAGACCAATGTGCTGCCTGACGAACCACCGCCTCCTCTGTAATACCATCCGAAGATAAAAAATTTGTGATTGTATTTATGTATAAAATGTATGGTGTAAAACACGTTTTAAAAGAAAGATTATTTCTAATCTTAAACGTAAAAATAAAGAGGAAAAAACAATGTTGAAGTATTACAGAAATCCTCCCGATTTATCGGGATCGGGGAAAAAGGCTAATCTTATTCTGATTTTCACTGCTCTCACAGCACTGGCAATAGCACTGCCGCAGATGGCATTCGCACAGGGCGCCGGCAAAGCACTGGATTTTGACGGCGTAAATAATTATGTTGATTGCGGGAGTGGTTCAAGTCTGGATTTTGACGCTTCTGAAACCTACACCTGGGAAGGATGGTTCAAGCCAGACACACCAACTGGATATGGCGGTCTGATAGGCAAAGTGCGGGATGGAAGTGGCGGATATGTGGTTGGTTTTAATTCCAACAACAAATTATATGTCGCTCGTCATTATGGCCCAATGGCATTCAGTTCTGCCCTGACATTAAACAACTGGTATCATTTTGCCATAACATACAATAATATGGCTGTCCAGATTTACATAAACGGAGCAATAGATGGAAGTGGCACCTCAACTTTTTATGATAATACTGTAAGCAATTTGATGTTAGGACTTCATGACGGGGCACACAAGTTCAACGGCATAATCGACGAGACCAGGATTTGGGATGTTGCACTTAGCGAAGCCGAAATCCGGGACTGGATGTGCAAGAAGGTTGACGACACCCATCCGCAATGGTCCCACCTCAAGGGTTACTGGCGGCTTGATGAGAGTAGTGGCGCCAGTTGCACGGACCATTCCGGCAATAGCAATACTGGTACAATGGTAAATATGGATCCTGCCACCGACAGGGTCTGGTCGGCTGCTGCAATCGGTGATGATGCGGCTTATACCACGACGGGATCAAGTATCAACTTGGCAAGCAGTGGGGGGGACGACATCACCTTGCAAAATATCGGTGGTTCACCGGATATGGTGGCACTCATTCGGTCTGATGAAAGTCCCAATTACACCGGGGTTTCAGGACTGGATTACGTTTATACTTCTCGTTACTGGGAGGTCTGGATGTCCGGCGGGACAAGTCCGGACTACGATCTTGTGTATAATTACGACGGCTATTCAGGTCTTGGCGATGAGGACTCATTAAGGTTGGGTTATCGTGCAGATGCTGCCGTAACCCAGTGGTCAAATTCCTGGGTTAATCCGAATACTACTGCCAATACGCTTGCTTTGAGAAATCAAACAGCTAACCAGCAATATATTCTCGGCAGTCATAGTGTTGAGTATATAACACAGGGTGCTGGAAAAGCACTCGATTTTGACGGCACAGATGATTATGTGGATTGCGGAAATGATGAGAGTTTGGATATTACAACAGGAGGGTTAACTATAGAAGCATGGATAAAGCCAAATCAACAAAGTGTGGATAATGATGGTAAGATATTTTCTAAGGTTATGTTGGGATGGTCTAGATATTCTATTGGAACAAGATTTTCAGATGCAGAGCCGTATCCTTATTTTGCACTATTTAAAGTAATGGAGGCAGAATATTATGTAAAAGCGAATTCTATATTAACTGCTGGACAATGGACTCATGTCGTTGGAGCTTGGGACGGCGCGAACTATATGATATACATCAATGGAGAGTTGGACAACAAAAATCCCTTTTCAGGTCCATTAGAACCATATCCAGGTAATCTCACAATTGGGAGCCATGCTACTGATACTTATTTCAAAGGCACCATCGACGAGGTCAGGATTTGGAATGTGGCACGTACCGAGGCACAGATCCGTGCGAATATGTGCAAGAAGCTTGCTGGCACCGAGGACAACCTTGTGGGTTACTGGCGGTTTGATGAAAGAGAGGGAACCAGTTGCACCGATCATTCCAGCAATAGCAATACCGGAACGATGACTAATATGGATCCCGCAACCGACCGGGTCTGGTCAACTGCTGCATTTGGCGATGAGGGGGAGCGTAAGATAGGTTCTACACCTAATGTTCCCACCTCGGACAACCTGGACCTTTATCTTAATTTTACCAATGGTGTTGGATCGGGGGCTATTCTGGCTGCGATAGAGAATAACGAGGCCTCGGTTGATGGAACCAAACCTACCGATAATATTTCTGAACGCTACTGGGACATTCAGTTTCTTAACACCGGTGGGGATGATACCTACAGCGCCACCGGAAAGTTTTACTGGAGCGGTCTTGGTGCTATGGGACCGGAGAAGGCATTCAGGCTTTTAAGCCGTCCTTCCGCCGGTGAGAATTGGGCAGAGGTTTCCAGTTATTCAATTGATGAAACTAATAACTATTTCCAGACGACGGCTACTTCATTCACCCAGTTTGCCATGGGTTACAATGACCCGGCGACATTCGTTTACCCCGGTTTTCCAAAGGCTAAATATTTCCTTTTGGGAGTGCCGGTAATACCTTCGAATGGCAATCCCAATTCAGTTCTGGCTGATGATTTTGACAACAAAACTGCTGGAGTAGATTGGCGATTATCT
>JAGLWX010000042.1 GCA_023133185.1 Fidelibacterota bacterium | reverse complement strand
CCGCCGGATCAAATTGGTTTCAGCTTTTACGAGGTTAAATCTTTGTGAAAATTCACCCAATAAATAGTGCAGAACCCAATAACTATCAGAGAATTCTCAGGAAATAACTTTCGCAAAGATATCCTCGAAAAAAACCGTCTTATTCTGGTTGCAGGGCTCTTGCTCTGCAACCGATATAGTTCGTCCCGGAGCAAAGCCCCGGAACGAGAGTAAAAAAAGATATTTTGCCTTATCGAATAAAAACCATCTTATTTGTTTTTAAATAATTACCGGTTGAGATTTGAAGAAGATATATTCCTGACGATAATATCTCACTGTTTTGATCTCTACCATCCCAACTCAATTGATACGAACCTACTTCCTGAAATCCCTTTAGAAGAGTTTTGACTCTTTCACCTCTGATATTATAAACTGAAAGCTCCACATGACCTTCTTCCGGTAAATCATAAGAAATAGTTGTCACCGGATTAAATGGATTGGGATAGTTTGGATATAAGCAAAACTCAGAAGGAGCAGCTTTTTTCATCGGGGTAGCTGATACAGGTCCGTGTAATTCAGTATTTCCGCTGTAGTCCACATCTTCCAATTTGTACCAGTATTTAATTCCATTGGTTAGACCGTTATCTATATATTCATATTCATGCCGGCTGGATGAATTTCCAGCACCGGGGATCAATTGATTATTGATCATTATAAATTGACCATTAGAACTTTTGCTGCAGTAAATATTAAATCCCAGATTCTCAATCTCGCTTTCTGTTATCCATTTCAGCAGTACACCGCCACTCCAGTTCTCCGCGGTGAAAGAGGAGAGCTCGACGGGGAGAGATGCATCACCACTTGAAAGATATTCACTACTGGTAGATGAGATGCTAAAACCGAGCATCATATCTTCATCGTTGACGATAACGCCTTGAATACTGCCTGAAGCATCTGCTGCTACATCACAAGTAAGAAAATAATAGCCATCACTTGTACCAACATCGCTTGACAAGCCAGTGAACCAAACATTTTTGCTATCACCAGGATCTGTCGCTACAGTAGAGCCCAACTGGGTATCACTGCCAGAAGCAAAAGAATTATCACTGCTAAACCAGAGCTTGAAATTGCTGGCACCGCTACGAGTTCCGTTTAAAGTAATCCACACACCATCTAATGTAGAGCCACTTGCATCAGCATGTAGCGCAAACCGACCAATTGGTTGATTGGTTTCACCTTGTGTGGAAATCGGACTAAATCCGCTACCATCGGTAAATGTAACAGTATGTGGAAAAGTTTGCCAACTCAGATGGGGATATCCACCGTTTTCACCGTCAACTCTATCCCAGTTATCAGGACTTGTAAAATCCCAACCCGCACTTGTAAAAGTGGATTCTGTTTTCATTTCCGCAGTGGTTTTGCCGGTGCCGCTGGCACTGGAAGATCGCCCGGAAGTTTCCGTATCCCAGAATGAGTTTTCTACGGTGGAATTATTCCACCCCACCAGACCGCCGAATGAAGAACCACCAGTAACGGAACCGGTTGCATAACTGTTGCTGACAGTAGAATTATAATTACCTCCCACCAGACCGCCGACATGACTATTTCCAGTTACGGAAACGGTTGCATAACAATTGCTGATGGTGGAATTCATATAATAATTAATCCCCACCAGACCGCCGACAACAGAATTTCCAGTTACGGAACCGGTTGCATAACAATTGCTGATGGTGGAATTAGCAAAATTCCACCCCACCAGACCGCCGACATTATCATTACCGGTAATATCCACATTGGTTACACCTATATTATAAATTTCGGCACTAGGATCGAATCCAATGTTTCCAAACAGACCAACATAATCTGTAGATGCTCGATTAATGAACAAACCATCTATTGTATGCCCCTGTCCATTGTATGAGCCGGTGAATTTTATATCACTATTGCCGATGGGAGTAAATCCGTTACCGCTATCCCAGGTGGAAGTAAAACTGGCATCGATATCTGCGGTTTGGATGTAATATTTACCCCATTCACCAGGATTACGCGGAATCCAATAAAGGTTGTTCAATGTAGCTATCTGGTATGGATTGCCGGATGTTCCATCACCGATTGGAGAGGTATCAACTTGCCAGCTTAAAAATGGATAACCATCATTTATGCTACCGTCAACATCCCAGTAATTATCATAACCTGTATCATCATAAGGATTGCCGACAAAATCCCAGGGGCTGACTAATCCAACTGTACTAAGATCAGTGAATGTAGCCACATTCTTCATTTCCGCAGTGGTTTTGCCGGTACCTCCGGCACTGGAAGATTGCCCGGAAGTTTCAGTATCCCAGAATGAGTTTTCTACGGTGCCATCATCATTAAATCCCACCAGACCGCCGACCTGAGCATCTCCAGTCACGGAACCGGTGGCATAACTTTTGCCCACGGTGCCGCCTTCATTATACCCAACCAGACCGCCGACAAAAATACCAGTTCCAGTAACGGAACTGGTTGCATAACTGTTGCTCACGGTGGAATAAGAATTATACCCCACCAGACCGCCGACATAAAATTCACCAGTAACGGAACCTGTGGCATAACTGTTGCCCACGGTGGAAAAAGAATTATTATACCCCACCAGACCGCCGACATAATTACCACCGGTAATATCCACATTGGTTACATCTATACTATCAATTTCGGCAATAGCAGTGTATCCAAACAGACCGACATAATATGTAGATGCTCTATTAATGAACAAACCATCTATTGTATGACCCTGTCCATTGTATGAGCCGGTGAAATTTGTTGAAGAATTGCCGATGGGTTCCCATCCACTTCCGGTATTGTAAGGTGATACATCTAAATCGATATCAGCAATTTGAATAAAATATGAAGAAAGGTAATTCCTCACATCATTTAAGTGATCAGCAGTTGCTACTTGATATGGGTTTCCTGATGTTCCGTCACCATCAGCAAAAGCAAATAAGCTTCGTGAGTTCGTCACTAATCCAATGATCAGCATAAATCCGAGAACTAAACTAAACTTTTTCATCTTTTCTTCCGACTATTTATTTTTTTATTAACAAAAACTCCGCAGATGACATTTTGATACAAAAACCCTATAAACAGTATCTTCTCAAGTCTCTCTGATAAACAGTTATTCATAATTAATAGTAATGTAACACATCTGACAAAAAAGTCTATAATTATTTTCATATACCGTTTTCTTTTCCTCTCGTCACGATGCTCTGCGCCGTGGCAGAACCGTACAAAGAGAATAAACCAATTTTGCTTCGCTGAAAATTGGTTTCAGCTTTTATTCTGGTTGCAGGGCTCTTGCTCTGCAACCAATACAGATAGTCTGTCCCGGAGTAAAGCCCCGGAACAAGAATGAAGAATTGTTATACGATGTAACAAAGATTTTGGATTAGAGTTAAATCTTTGCGAAAGTTCACCCAGTGAATAGTACAAAGCTTAATAACTATCATAGAATTCTCATGAAAAATCTTTCGCAAAGCTGTTTCTCCCTATCGAATAAAAATCATCTTATTTGTTTTTAAATACTTACCGGTCGAGATTTGAAGAAGATATATTCCCGACGATAATATCTCACTGTTTTGATCTCTACCATCCCAACTCAATTGATATGAACCCACTTCCTGAAATCCCTTTAGAAGAGTTTTGACTCTTTCACCTCTGATATTATAAACTGTAAGTTCCACATAACCTTCTTCCGGTAAATCATAAGAAATTGTTGTTACCGGATTAAAAGGATTGGGATAATTTGGATACAGGCGGAATTCTTTAGGAGCAGCCTTTTTCATCGGGATAGCTGATACGGGTCCGTGTAGTTTCCCATTTCCAGCAAAATCCACATCTTCTAATTTGTACCGGTAAGTGATACCATTTATTACATCCAAATCGGTGAACTCATAGTCTTTTTTAGAAGAAGAATTTCCAGCACCGGGGATTAATTGATTATTGATTATTGTATATTGACTATTGGATTGAACACTGCGGTAGATGTTGAAGCCGAGATTATCAATCTCGCTTTCGGTGATCCATTTTAAAGTGATTCGTTCGTTACCAGCGATTGCGTGGAAATCGGAGAGTCCGACAGGTAAAGAATTATCGGAGGAGGTTGATCCTAATGTATAGTAATATCCGTCTTTGAACGTCTGTCCACTAACAGTAAAGTCTGTACCGCTATAATCACCGGAAACTGCCGTCGCATCAGAGAACGTTCCATCCAGGTCTTCCAGCAGTCGTAAGTTACCGCTCGTACCGATTCCCAGATCGGAACAGTCAAAAATGAAATCACCGGTCAGACCGGCATTGACTTCAACACGCCAGACGCGATTCAGCCGGCGGTCGATGCCATCTGGTTTATCGGATGTGTTGGGTGAGAGACTGCCGTTGTCGTGCCCGAAAGCGATACGGTCACTGCCGGTGACGGCATCTGTGATGGTCAGGATGGAAGAAGCATTTGAGTTGTCGGCTGACCAGACGCTGACCAGATCGGTTTTATCACTGGTGAAAGTGGTCGCAAGCGGCGCGATGGTGGTAACCCAGTATGTTCCGGAAAAACCAGTCAAAGTACCGTCAAGAGCGGATGTTCCTTCAGAATTATCGACTGTTGTTCCTGTTCCTTCATTAAATTTGTAATAAGCAACCAATCCGGTTTCACTGCCGGAAAGCTCCTTAAACATATTTTCCTGGATTTGTGATTGTGAACGCTCTACATTCCATATACGAACTTCATCTATGAGGCCGTTTCCTAAATCAGCTTTATACCTTCCAATATATACACTTCCAGATAGATTTTCCATAGCTGTATAAGAACCATTATTAACGTCTGTATCATCTATTCTTTGACCATTCATGTATATTTTTATTCCAGAAGAACTTTTACTTCCATCATATGTTGAACTTAAATGTATCCACTTGCCTTCATATGAGGTTAATGCTGTGTTATAGCTTCTCCCAATAGTGGCAGCTTCTGAATTATCACGTAATGTTAACTCAAATTTATCAGAGTTAGTCTCACCGAAATAATATTCATAGGTTGTCCATGCTTCACCTTTTGATAAAACAACAAAATTTGTAGCATCATCCATTTTTATCCAGGCTTCAATAGTAAAGGGATTATCTGAACTGCTATTGCCAAAGCTGAAGTCATCGTGATCTCCGCAGTCCACATAATCATCGCTCCCATCAAAATCTAGCGCATATCCACCAATTGGAGCTGTGGAAGAAACCCAATCATCATCTGTCATGTTATTCAATGTTCCATCATGGTTATTGGATGTTTCATCAACAGCAGATGTTCCTGAACTTTCATTAAAACGCCAATAAGCAACGAGATTGGCTTCTGAACTGGAGATTTGCTTGTGCATGTTTTCCTGGATTTCAGCTATACTCCTGGCGTCATTCCAGATGCGGACTTCATCTATAATACCATGGAAATAATTGTAGTTATTCCAATAACCGATATATAGACTCTGGGATAAATCGTTAAAAGTACCATTCCAGTTTTCCCAACTGTCATCGGTGTTTGATAGTACTCCGTCAGTATAGGTGTAAAATGTATTTCCCGAACGTATAGCAGCAATATGATGCCATTTTAAATCGGTTACATCTTCTGAATAATTGTTTACTTTTACACAGGGTGATACTGGGTATCCACCTAAAAAACTAATATTTGCA
>JAGLWX010000419.1 GCA_023133185.1 Fidelibacterota bacterium | reverse complement strand
CTGCGATTGGGATAGTCAATTATTAGGAATTTTTTTATTTACATGGTTACGGAAGCAGCGGAAACGCCTTTAAGGCAAGATTGTTAAAACGAATTTATCCTGATATTGAAATGTTTTCTCCGGATCTGCCGCATGATCCAAATGAAACAATCCGATTTCTGGAAGCCGTTATCCGTGAAAAATGTCAAAACCAACCATGCATGTTGATCGGAAGCAGTCTGGGCGGTTTTTATGCGCTGCATCTGCATGTAAAATTTAAACTGTATGCCGTCCTGCTGAATCCCACCATCCAACCGATTGATGATCTTGAAAGAAGGCTGATAACTGAACCGGAATTTGACAACCAGGCGCCGCGCGGCTTGATAATTGAGAACTTGAACCAAATGATGAAATATTACCATCATCCCGAACAAATTCACGGTGATCGGCTTAAGGTATATCTTAATCGTGATGATGAAGTGCTGGACTACCGGGATGCATTACACTATTTTCAAAAGAGCGATTGCGAAATTGTTCTGAATAATAAGGGTGAACATGTATTCCTGAATTTTACCGATATACTGCCGGAAATTATTGAAACCTACCGGGCGTTATAAATCTCTTAGAGGAAATGGAAAATAAAGGGTCGCAATACCGCAAAATAATTCATATCGATATGGATGCGTTTTTTACATCTATCGAACAGCGGGATAATCCACACTTGCGCCATAGACCTGTCGCTGTAGGTGGTGCCGGTCCACGCGGTGTTGTAGCTGCCGCCAGTTATGAAGCCCGTAAATTCGGTGTTTATTCCGCCATGGCGTCCCGAATCGCCAAACATAAGTGTCCGCAGCTGATTTTTGTGAAACCGCGATTCGATGTTTATAAAGCAGTTTCTTCCGAGATAATGACCATTTTCCGGGACTATACCGATCTGGTAGAACCGCTCTCGCTGGATGAAGCCTATCTTGATGTAACGGAAAATAAAAAAGGCATGCGCTTAGCAACTATTATTGCCAGAGAGATCAAAACTTCGATCAAGGAGAATACCCGGCTGACGGCATCTGCGGGAATATCGATCAATAAATTCCTAGCGAAAGTGGCTTCCGGCATGAATAAACCAGATGGATTGACAGTCATTACTCCAGGAGAAGTTCATGAATTTATCAAAACACTTCCTATTGAAAAGTTTTTCGGGATCGGTAAGGTGACTGCGGCAAAAATGAAGGTTTTGGGAATCTATAACGGAAGTGATTTACTGAATTTTGACCAACTGGAACTAATCCGTCATTTCGGGAAAATGGGGAATTACTTTTATAAGGTTGTTAGGGGTGAGGATGACCGGGAAGTAAAACCGGAGCGAATCAGAAAATCTCTTGGCGCTGAATGTACTTTTGATATTGATATCGTTTCTATCGAAACTCTGCATGAGAAACTGAAATCTATTTGCGAAGAACTTGGCAGACGATTGGCAAAATCAAATGTAAGTGGGAAAACGGTTACATTGAAGATCAAATATTTTGATTTTGATCTCAAAACCCGCAGCATCAGTTTGAATAAATTTCAGAGTAATGCTGAAGAAATTTTTGAGATAGCCAAAAAACTGCTTCATTCCGATGATCTACCGAGAAAAGCAATAAGACTCCTGGGGATAAGTTTATCGAATTTGAATAATGGGAGCGAAAAAGGGATATCAAATCAGTTGACCATAGATTTTTAACATTGTAAATATACACACTACCGTAATCTCGGGAAACCTTAAAATTGGTAATTTTATGAGTTATTCAGGTTAAAATAAAGAGTTGTCGATATGACAATTTCTGTTATTTTATATGTATGAAAATTAAATTGTTTTTATAATCAGAGAGGTTAAAATGAAACTCCGGCGTCTAAAACTTTTGCTAATTGTAATTTTGGTGATTATAACAAATCTGTCCGCCCAGATGGATACGGCGAAGTGGATTCCAAAACCAAAGTACCCGGTTTTAGAGGAACTGGAAAAAGAACTGGAACAAGAGAGAGCCGCACAAGATTCCATTACAGCACAAATTAGAAACAGGCAGGAGCTGGATGCTGAGAAAGAGAAAGAAGAGGCTCAAAAATTCATCGCAGATTTTTCGAATATTCAAAAACCGGAATCCCCGGAATCATTTAAAACATATTTTGCTTTTCCGCCGGTCGCACAATATCAGTCGGGAATGTGCTGGTGCTTTTCGACAAGCTCGTTTCTGGAATCAGAACTTTACCGAATTCATAAAAAGGAGATCAAACTGTCCGAATTGCATACTATATATTACGAGTATGTTGAAAAAGCCCGGCGATATATCCGGGAACGCGGTAAATCCGAATTTGGAGAAGGGTCTGAGAGTAATGCTGTTTTTAGAATAATGAAACAATACGGCGCTGTTCCCGCTGAAGTTTATACCGGATTAATTAATGGGAAAACCCGCCATAACCATACTGCTTTGTTTGAAGAAATGATGAAGTATTTGCAGTATTGTAACGAAAATGATTTCTGGGATGAAAAAGCAGCGCTTGAATCGATTAAGATTATCCTGAACAAACATATTGGTGAACCACCAACGACATTTAGGTTTAATGGAAAGCAATATACTCCTCAAAAATTCCTTAAAAAAGTACTCAAATTGAGACCGGACGACTATGTGGAATTTATGTCAACATCTTCGATTCCATTCTATATAAAAGGAGTCTTTGACGTACCGGATAACTGGTGGTTGGACAGTAATTACTACAATCTTCCATTAGATGAATGGTATGGTATAATCAAGAAGGCGTTGGAAAGTGGTTATACGATTTGTATTGGCGGCGATGTGTCCGAAGCGGGTTATGTTGGCTTGGAAGATGCCGGATTTATTCCGAGTTTTGATATACCTCAGGAATATATCAATCAGGATTCCCGGGAATTTAGAATTCAGAATAAGACCACAGGAGATGATCACGGTATTCATATGATCGGATACACAAAGATTGGTGATTTTGACTGGTATTTGATCAAGGATTCTGCCCGTAGTTCACGGCATGGAAAATTCTTCGGAAACTACTTTTATCGTGAAGACTATGTAAAACTCAAGATGCTGGGATTTTCTATTCATAAAGATGTTGTGAAGGATATATTGAAGAAATTTGATTAGAATTTCAAAAAGACATTATTTATTTAAAAATATTTTAATTAAATTAAAAAGAAATGTGGCTGAAAAAAATGGGAGGTGATACTATGAAAGGGTTTACGAAAACTTTAACAATCGTATTTTTTATTGTATTGCTAACAGGTTGTGCAACTCAAGGAAATTTAGAAAGCAAGACGGAAATTAGAAATGACTCTGAACTCCGACAGGAGGAGCAAATTCCTGCTAAAAAAG
>JAGLWX010000418.1 GCA_023133185.1 Fidelibacterota bacterium | reverse complement strand
TACAGACAGGGCTACACACTTCAAAATATAGATCCGATCCACTTTTCATGGAATGCCGATACAATTAGTCTGGATGAAGTTCGATTCTCATTAAATGAAGGGACTCTAATAGTATCCGGAGAATCGATAAATAAGAAGATCCAATCCGCTGTAATGAATGTTAGTGGTTTTGATATTGATCCGTTTAATGCCTATCTAAAAGGTTCCGAAGGAATCGCTGGTATTTTAAATGGATTAGTTTCATATGTTGATACTTCTGAAACGCCGACTGTTTACAGCCGGATGGAAGTGAATAATGCGAATTTATTTGGTAAACAATTTAATAATGTTCGCTTCGAGTCGATGTTGATAAAGAATCAAATAAAGCTGGAAAATATATTGTTTGAAGATAACGAAAAAGGATACATGAATGGATATGGAACAATAAATTGTCACTTTCCATTAACGGAGGGTGTTGCCTTTATTGATTCGACCGATTCTTTAGAGCTTCAATTGCAATTTGAAAATTTTGCCTTTAGTATATTCAGCTCGTTTATGCTCCCGAAACATTCGAAAGATGGAAAATTGTTTGGTTCCTTGTCAATTGCTAATACAATGAATGCCCCGGAGTTTAATTATCAACTTAAGATAATGGACCCTGTACTTGACCGTATCTCAGGCAATGAATTGCAAATTAAAGGAGAATATAGAGATCAAAAACTGGAGTTTACTAATATTACTTTTAGAGATGATAAAGGCGTTGCCAACGGTTCCGGCTATTTACCGTTTACTTTTGCTTTTAAACCACGACATAAGGTTTTGAATAAAGATTCAAGCATGTATATGAACTTTTCCATACATGCATCGGCGCTTGAATTTTTGTCACAGTACATTAACAGTGTAGAAAGTATTGAGGGAGTATATGATATGGCGATAAGTATTTCCGGTACTCCTAATAACCCTGTTCGTTCCGGTAATATAATTGCGAAAGATGGAATAATTCACTTGACGTCCCTTGAAAATCCGGTCACTGGCGTTGTAGGCAGTGCAATTCTCCAAAATAATAAAATGGAAATCATATCATTTGATGGATATATGTTAAAACCTGCGTCAAGAAGCCGGGTGGATAAATTCAAACGAAAATTTAGGGCATATACCTGGGATATTCTTTTTCCTTCAGTTATATCGTCGAATGAACCTAATGTTTCTATAGCAGGCGAGATTGACTTTTCTTCATTCTTTCATCCGGTATTTGATGTACAGATAAATGCAAAAGATCTGTATATGCGAACTCTGTTGGCAGAGCAAGAGGGCCTTGTTGATGGGGTGTTCACTATGACAGGTGGCGATACCGTAAATATTGAGGGTGAAATCGATATCAACGAATTTATCATTCGAAATGAATTTCAGCCATCAGATCCATTAATTGAGGAGTTGTCCGTTGGTAGAGGCTATACGAATATCAATCTTCATGCGATTATTCCGGGTAATCTTTATTTTCGGAACAGCCAATTGGATTGCGAACTTGAAGGTGAAATGTGGATTATAAAACATGGCTCGGATCCGTACCGCTTTTCGGGTACACTCGATATTCGTAGAGGAAAGTTTTTCTATCTCGGATGGGAATTTGAGATTGTTCGCGGTTCGGTTATTTTTGATCCTACTGAATTCAATCCAATATTGGATATTGAGGCAACAGTTGATTTGGCGTCCTATGCGCAGTATGATTCTTTGGATACCGGATCTGATGAGGAAGATAATGTGCTTATGCGATTATCCGGTGATTTACAGAATCCCACGCTGGAATTTGAGTCAGGGAAATATAGTGAAAGTGATATATTAATGTTTCTGACCCGAACCCAGTTAGGCGAGGAAGATCCCTTAAATCAGGATCGGTTGTCTGCCGATGCCAGGAATATATTTGGAATGTATTTTGAAAGACAATTGGAAAAAAGTATCAGCCGGATCAGCGGTTTGGATGAATTCGAGCTGCGGACACGAGGGAACTTACTGTCAAACCAACAACCGGATCAGTGGAGTTTTGTCATGGGACAGAAAATTACGCCGAATCTATATTTAAAATACGAACGTGCATTATCATTGATTGAACCCAATCAGCAATTTGGAATTGAATATCGCTTAAGCAGGAATATTTCCCTAACCGGAGAAGTAAATCAAGATGGGTCGTATAGTATCAACTATTTATATAAGTATCGGTATTGAAATTGTTGAGAAGAATTGCATTTAAGATTTGCTTATCGGCTTTTCTGATTATAGCGGGACTATCTGTCCTGACTGAAGCTCAAAGCCGGTTTACGCCAACAGAGTACATCGTCGGAAAGATATATGTTTCAGGCAATCGCTCTTTTCCGACCGGCCGGCTGAAAAAACAGATGAACTTGAAAGACAAACGGTTTAACCGGACAAAGACATTTACACGGCGTTTAATTGAACTTGATCGGATTCTTCTGCAAACAATATATATTAAAAACGGATATATTGACTGTGCCGTTAGCGATTCGTTCAAAGTTCAGGATGACGGCTTGGTTGACCTGTTTTATTTCATTACCGAAGGGCGTCAATATTATCTAAACAAGATAGAAATTAGCGGAAATACATCTTTATCAGAGAGTAAGATTTTAGATATTCTTGATCATAAACTGGAAAAACCGTACAACCCTATCCGGATTCGTGAAGGTATAAAACAGATTAGAACAGAATATGCGAATATTGGAAAGCCGCTTGCATTAGTTACGGATTCTCTGGAAGTAAATGATGGGATTCATCTGTTTATTCGTGTGGCGGAAAATCCAACAATGAGAATTGGCGACGTGAAAATCATAAACAACAAATTGGTCAGGGAGAAACCAATCAGGCGGGAAATATTGCTGAACTCCGGTGACCTGTACTCACAGAAAAGGTTGAATCTCTCAAAAAAACATATTTTTGAAACAGGTCTGTTTTCCAGCGTGAATATTCGATTAGCTGACATCGATACTGCTCAACATGCTCTAAATCTTATCGTTGACGTAAGAGAATTGGAAATGCGTTATCTGGGATTGAAGTTCGGTTTTGGTCAGGATCGCGGAATTTCTTCAGGCAGTGAACCATATACATCTTTTGTCCTGGATAGCGAGTGGCTCAACCGTAATATTGCCGGAAGAGGAAGCCGACTGAGTACAAAACTTGGATTTTCGTTGAACTTGACCAATATTCTGATGCGCCCTAAAACGGAGGCTGAAATTCTATTTATTGAACCCTGGTTGTTGGGTTTCCGTTCTTCCACATCGTTCCGATTGTTCTTGAACAATCAGCTTCTTAAAAACGAGGAAATGACCAGTTATGGAGGTGAAATCGCTTTAACATATCAACCGGATAGACGTTTTATGGTGCGAACCGGTACTGAAATGAAAAAAATATTTTACCGGAATATAATAACTGGTACCAAACGCGACACTTCCACGAGTGCAAATGAACGGGCTTTTACATTGAACATTCGAAGGGACTATCGTGATAACTTTTTATTTCCGACTCAAGGGACAGTATTTACTTTCACCGGAAAGATAGTTGGAACAATTCTGGGCGGCACACAGGATTATTACAAATTCGAGACTTCATTCAGTCATTATATTCCATTATTCAGGCAGGTAATATTTGCATATCGCGGTAAATTCGGATATATGAATACTTTTCGCAAATCTGAGGAGACTCCATTATACGAAAAGTTTTATTTAGGTGGAGGAACCAGTTTAAGAGGCTGGTCTGAACGAAAATTTGTAGTTAATGGAGGAAATGTTAAAGTTTTGACCAATGCCGAAATCCGTTTCCCGTTGTTCTGGCTTCTGGGAGGTGAAATCTTTATAGATGGTGGTAGTCTGACCCCTGACATGACGTCATTGTTTTATACGATATATCGGTGGAATGCAGGCTTTGGACTGACAATTGCCACTCCTTTAGGACCGATTCGGATTGATTATGCAAGGATACTCAATCCGGTAGGAAAAGAAAAGGAGCGACCGCATCAATTGCAATTTTCAATTCCCTATGCGTTTTAAAAAAAGGAGTTACCAGGTTATTGTTTGACAGATTTAGCATAAAAGCACAGGAAATTGTCCAAAAAGATTTCGATTTTGCGCGCAATCTAGCTCAACGGCAGATTGAACCGGAGTATATTTCAAAATGAGTGAATTTTATCGGAACAATCGTTTTTTCAAATTGTATAATTTTAACATTTGCATTTATCTTTTGTGTGAACGACGAAATTAGATAAATTAGGTGTCGAAAATATTTTTAAAATGATAGTGATATTAAAGGAGGTAAAAACGATGGGGAAAAAACTTTTTATAGCTGTGATTATCACACTACTGGTCCTGTTTATTGGCTGTACAAAGGAGCCGGTAAAAACAGCGCAGGGTTATTGGGATTCCGCCAGAGAATATTTTAATAACAGCGACTATGAACAAACAGTCCGGGAATACCAGAAATTGATAAAATATTATCCGCAGGATACTCTGACTGTTAGAACACTGTTTGCAGTAGCCGAAATTTATAAGAACAACCTTAAGGATTATGATAATTCCATTGGGTCTTATAATAAAATAATTGAACAATATGCCGATCATTCCAAAGCGCCGAATGCCATGTTTATGATCGGTTATATATATGCAAACGATCTTAACGATCTCGATAATGCCAAAAAGAGTTATACCAAATTTATTGAAGCATATCCGGATCATATGCTGGTTCCATCGGCAAACTGGGAAATCCAAAATCTTGGAAAATCTCTGGATGAGATTCCCCAGTTGCAGACTATTACAAAAGGCAGTAATTAAGGCGGAGTACGAGAATGAGTTTTAACCTGTCGGAATTAAATGAAAAAATTCGTAAAGAAGGCACATTCGTCAATGCTTTAAAGCAGGAGATGGCAAAGGTAATCGTTGGACAGGAAGTCATGATTGAACGCTTAATAATCGGGCTTCTCTGTAACGGGCATATTTTACTGGAAGGTGTGCCGGGTCTGGCAAAATCCCTGACGGTGAGCACTCTGGCAAAAATCATAGATACAAAGTTTCGGAGAATCCAGTTTACACCGGATCTCCTGCCGGCTGATTTAATCGGTACTATGATCTATAACCAGCAAAAAGGCAATTTTGAGACGAAAAAGGGACCGATATTCAGCAATATTATTCTGGCAGATGAAATAAACCGTTCGCCGGCAAAGGTACAATCCGCCCTACTGGAAGCAATGCAGGAAAGGCAGGTTAGTATTGGTAAAAATACCCATAAATTAGACGACCCTTTTCTTGTTCTTGCGACTCAAAACCCAATAGAACAGGAAGGAACATATCCGTTACCGGAAGCGCAGGTCGATCGGTTTATGCTAAAGGTCGTAATCGATTATCCCAATAAGGAAGACGAGCTGGAAATTATCAAACGTATGGCTCATTCCAATGGCACGATTGATGTTAAACCGGTGATTAAAC
>JAGLWX010000417.1 GCA_023133185.1 Fidelibacterota bacterium | reverse complement strand
AGATTTATGAATTAAACAGGTTAAAATTCTATTGTCAAATTAGTAAATATTTTTAATGTCAGATAAAAAATAGTGAAATTATCGCACCAGCTTTTTGTTATATATCACATTTATTTTGAAAAATGCTATTATCTCCGGTAACCATGTTAACTCGTTCCCCTCGAGATATCTTTGACACAAGTCCCTATACTACGCTCATTCCCAAGTCCCTGTACCTTACTCATTCCCAAGCCCCAGCTTGGGAATGTTAGCAATAGACTCTTGTAATTATGTGGTTTATGAACATTCAATGTAAATACTTATTTTTTAAATACTTCTTAGCGTCTTTGCGGTGACTTTTTACGATTCCTTCATGTTTAATAAAACCAATGTCGTCTGGTTCTGCCGTTAATATCAGTTTTGATCAGAACCATATCGCGGTGACTTCCAAGCGCAGAATCCGGAACATCGAGTGTACCGGTTAAAATATAACCGTTATCATCACATTGATAAAGACCGCTACCGAAATTATTCCCGACCTTCCCAAATATCCGTTCCCAAATTTCATTGCCGTCGGCATCTAATTTTAACATCCAAAAATCCCCGGGAATATTTTCATGAATCCCGGTATTGCCAAATACACAATAATTACCGTCATCGGTCCTGATTACCGAGGCTGCACTATTCACCCAACGATTATCAAAAGATTTCCGCCACAATTCATTCCCCTCAGTATCAATAACGATCAGCATCATCTGTTCAGCGCCACCGGAGCTTGATTTGGCATTGGCAAACATATGATAGCCGCCACTCTGATCCTCAAATAAAGCGACGCCGCTTAAGGAATTTGTATGCGAATATGTCTTTTCCCATTGAATCAAGCCGCTGCTATTGGTCTGGATAACCCATAACTGATCATTTTTATCTCCCAGAACAGCCAAATTACCGGATATGGTTTCCACGCTGCTGCGCCCGATTTCTTTATCGGCGGCAGCATAGCGTTCCTGCCGGATTATCGATCCGGATAATGGGTCACATTCCAAGATAAAAATATCATCATTCACAGCGCCGGTTATTAAATAATTTCCACTTGATAATTTTAAAATATCATTTGCGGCACCATTTTCGGATATCGATGAGCTCCATATTTCATTACCCTCCGGATCAATCATGATCCATTCGGGATTATCCTGAGGATTTACGCCCACAATCACAACATTATCATCGAAAGTTAGCAAAATATCATTAGCGCTTTTCATAGTCCGGAAAAGTTGCTGCCATTTAAAATATCCAAGAGAATCAAATTTAATTACCTGTAAATTGGCTCTTCGGTAATTGGTTCCCCAACTGACTATTTTTTCTGTTATTAAAGTTCCCGCTATAAGATAACCATGATCAGATGTTTGAACGATACAATTTCCATATTCATCAACTTGAGATTCGCCAAAAGTCGATACAAAAAGTCTCTCGCCTGTAAAAAAATGACTGGTCTTACTATAACCGGTCGAAATACCAAGATCATTCACTGCCATTACGCGCCAGAAATACTCGTTACGTTCCAGGGCTAATGTAACACTCGTATCACCGGTTTGGATCGTTTGGGTAACATTATCAAATGAAGCTCTGTCGGCAAATTCCACATTGTATTGTACGGCGTCATAAGTTGAGCGCCATATAAGCGTAACATTATCCGGTTCAACAACGCTATTACTATCCGGAAAAACCGGTGACGTTGCGATATTTGCCATGCTGCTCAGATAAACGCTTACCGGTTCGGCATAGGTTTCATTTCCTTCTTTATCTACAACCCG
>JAGLWX010000416.1 GCA_023133185.1 Fidelibacterota bacterium | reverse complement strand
CTTGTTAGTCGCTTTTTTTATGTTGGGCGCCGGTGCATTGCGGACACCAGCGCAATCTCAAAAAATGATCGGTGGCGGAGTAGGCAAAATGATACCCTTAAACCGTCTTGGTCAGCGGTTCATGCCGACTGAATCTTATTTTATCAATGCCGGCTGGCGGCGCGATGAAAAGACAACCGTTCAATTACAGTATTATGCTTTCAAGTTTGATAATATTAATAAAACAAAAATGACCTTTAATGACCTGAAGATGTCCCTCGCGTTTCAGATTGTCGGGCTGATTTATGATTATGAAGTGATTCAACTGCCACTATGGACATCATTGTATTTGACCGGCGGATTTACGCTGAACAAGTGGGCATTTAACCGAAAGGCATACTCGTATATTGATGGCAGCGATTCTACTTCTGCAACCTTATATGAATTTGATGATTATCAAAGAGATGACTGGAGTTGGGGCGGTTGCGCCGGGTTAACATTGCGGGTTTCACCTTTTTCTTTTTTACATATGGGAATCAGGACTCAATACCATTTCGTAATTGCCGAACTCTGGCCGGCTTTGAAATTGGACATGGAAAAAGTAAGTGGTCTGGAGTTTATCGAGTCCGGTATATTTATTGAGATAAGTAAAGAATTTTAACAATTTGAAAAAGTGAGAAATATTTTTATGAAGAGAATTACATTTATTGCATTCTTGACTGTCATGCTGGCTTCACAATGTTCTAAACCTTCGAAACCGGCTTATTTATGGATTGATGCATCGGCAAATTTTGAACATCTGAGTACTGAAGACTCTATAAAAGTCGTTATGAAAAAGATCAGGGATGCGGGTGTGACTGCAATAATCGTCGATCTAAAACCGATTAGCGGTGAAGTGATTTATTCCAGCAAGATCGCAGATCAGGCGCTGGAATGGAAAGGTTTTACGCGTGATGCGGATTTTGATTATCCTGCAATAATGATCCGTGAAGCCCGCAAGCGCCGCTTAAAAGTCTATGCCGCTATGAATGTCTTTTCCGAAGGTTGGAAAAGTCAAAACCGAGGTATTATATATACGACTCATCCGGAATGGCAGACGATGCTAAATGCACCGGGCGGGATCGTGCCTACAACCGAATACCGCGCCGGTTATTCCGCTTTTGTAAACCCGGCATTGCCCGATGTTCAGGATTATGAATTGTCGCTTATGGAGGAAATTCTGACAATATATAAATTCGATGGAATAATTCTTGACAGGGTGCGCTATGACAATATCAAATCAGATTTTACCGATTACTCAAAACAGGAATTTGAACGATACCTGGGGTACGAAGTGGCGAACTGGCCTCGGGATATATATTTTTGGAAATTGAGTCAAATGGGACGGTGGGAAATGGAAGTGGGAGTACATTTCAAAGAATGGCTTACCTGGCGGACCAAGGTAATTTATGACTTTTTAAATCGCGCCAGGGAACAGGTGAAAACCATTAATCCAAAACTCCAATTTGCCTCTTATGTCGGAGCCTGGTACCCTACATATTATGAATTGGGCGTCAACTGGGCAAGCCGGGAATACGACCCGTCTGAAACGTACGCATGGGCAAGCGCGGAGTATAAACAGTATGGATACGCGGAGCTACTCGATTTTCTACTTACCGGGTGTTACTTCTACCATTTGACCTATGAAGAAATGCAGGCGGAGTACGACGGTACCACTGATTTTATTCAGAGAGCTGGATTGAAGAAATTGTTAGACCCGATTAATACAGTTGAAGGTTCCGCTCAGATGTCTATGAATGTCACTATGGGAAAAATTCCGGTGTATGGCAGTATATATGTACAGAAATATATAGACAGAGAAGATCCCCTGCAATTTGAAAAAGCCATTCGAATGTGTATAGATAAGACAGGGGGTGTCATGATCTTCGATCTTATTCATATTATTGATTTCGATTGGTGGGATGAATTGAAAAACGGATTAAAGAATAAATAGATCAATTCGTCCATCCTGATTAATCAGGATTCTTTGTGATGATATTGTAAAGTAGTGCTGCCTACACCGACACGTAGGTATCCAGCTCGTCGGCAATTTGCCGGATGATTTTCGTGCGGATTCGATGAGACATGAAAGCGCTTTTAAAACCGCCAATGATGATCTCTTTAAAATCCGCGATTTGCAGGTTGAAATATTTATGCGCCAGCATATATTCCTTAGTCAGGCTGGTATTCGAGATCAGCCGATTATCGGTATTAAGCGTGACTCGCAGACCATAATCGTAGTAGAATTTAAAAGGGTGGGATTCGTAATTTTTGACGCTGCCCGTATGAATATTGCTCGTCATGCATATTTCCAGAGCGATGCGATGATCATTGATATA
>JAGLWX010000415.1 GCA_023133185.1 Fidelibacterota bacterium | reverse complement strand
ATGGAATTGAAGAACATGAGTATGATCTTTCCGCTCCTTAAAAACAATAAGATGACATGGATTAAAAAATGAAGTATATAATTTCACCGGCAGTTATTAACAAGAAAATATTTGGCGCCTGTATCATCCTGATATTGATCTTAGTACAAAGCGGGTTCGCCGGAAATCAAATGAACGATTATCGTTCCGATCTGTCTGCCACTGTAAATAAAGTTATTCAATTAAATAATCAGATTGAGAAACTTGACACAAAGATTGCTGATATTGATCGTGAAATCAGCGTGCTCGATAATCGAAAAAAACCGTCATGGTTAGACCGCAGAAAAGTGGTCAAACTAACCGAAGAAAAGGCGGCAATTAATACTGATAATTTGAATTATTACCAGCAGTTGTTGGAATTACAGAATTCCGCCAGAGCGACATCCTCCGCCCTTTTTGCTTTAATTACAAACGATATGGATTCCCTGGTGACTGAATTAAATTCCAATTTATCCGTCGATCAACGAAAAGCCGGTCTGGATTATCTGATCAGGATTATCGAGATTCGAAACTGGGTTATCGATACAAAAACATATTATACACATGTTGACGATGTGACAATTCCATCAAAAATGAATATCGGTGATTTTATTCAATCGGGTAGAACAAATGTCAGATTGAAAAGCGATCTGGTTAATTTTCTGGATGAAAAAATTCAGCAGATCAGTGTAATGATCGATGCTGCCCGGGAAGAAGAAGCGTTACGAACCAAATTAGACCAATTTGCACTGGAGATGACAGTTTTAGGCGGAGAAATTGACCACCAGTCTTATCAATCAGATGTTAAAATTGCATCCGAACCTGAAAAATATTGGGGCGTCTTTCTCGACAATACCGACAGCCCATCAAACAACAGGGGTTACAATAACTGGGTTTCTACAACGCAATCACATCCGCTGGTAACATACATTTCAGAGTACGATTACCTGCCGGTAATCAAAGATATGGAATCATCGGAATTCCCGGAATATATTTCAACGCTCGATTCGATTCGCACATATTATATAAATCAGAAACAGGAACTTCTTAACCGTTAAAAGGGGATTTCGATTCCAGTAACCGCGAGGCGATTTATAGTACCCTACCCTATTCAACGGCGAAAATTGCCGGGATGTATATTTTATCTTATTTGCTTAATTTTAATTTCCAATGTTCTCTATTCACGAACAGTGGAAAGTTCATCGATTTATGCAAAATCCGAATGTGCGGTAGAGACTAATATTTTCGAACAAAAACTTGCAGATATATCGGCATTGAGTAACCACATCTGGTTTGGATTTTCACACAAACGACAATCACGACGGCAACAGCTTTATATAAATTTAATGTCGAATCTTTCATTGTATAATAAGTATCAAACTGAAAACAAAGCCATAAATATGCTGGTATTGAACCATAATTATACTTTAAGAAACCGGGTAACATTTCAATCGGATATACGAATATTCAATAAGCAGTGGTATAACGATAATAGTGGTTATACAACCAGCTTATTCAGTTCATCAATTGGTGGTTCTCATTCAAAAATTAAAGCCTTAGCGGGTTTTGAGTATCAGTACAACAATTTTCCATCAATACCGATATTCACTTCGGATCAGACCGGACTTTTCTTTCAATTTTACCATAACTCATCATCAAAAAAAACCACATCAGCCCGGATTTCCTATCATGTCATTCGCTATTCCGAACGAACTATTTATCGGTCTTCATCTGCCGATTCGTTGAACTTACCACTTCAGAAAGATAATATGTTATTTATCCAATTGGGAAGAGAATTTCGAAAAAAGGCGCTCGGAGGCATATATCTCCGCTATATGATCTTACATTCCAACAGCGATTTTTCATCCTTTCAATCCGCTTCCATCCGTTTTTTCAATACCCGGAGAATCGCCGGATTTTATGTGCAACTTATCGCCGAATATCAGTTCAAACAATACTCTGAAGAAAATGCCAAACTGTTTACATTTTCAAATCCCGATCCCGAACAAAACATTCAAAATCAACTGTTAGTAGGATGGGAACGACCGATCACGAAGAAT
>JAGLWX010000414.1 GCA_023133185.1 Fidelibacterota bacterium | reverse complement strand
TCAAGTCAAAATTTCTGGCAATTCTTATCCCGGCGGTAATCTGGGGATTTGCTCATGCCAATTATCCTAATCAACCTTTCTGGATCCGCGGGTTCGAAGTTTCCATCTTTGGCATATTAATTGGATTTATCTTTTTAAAATTCGGTATCTTAACCGTACTCATCTGGCATTACACAGTTGATGCGATCTACTCATCGATAATTCTTTTTCAAACCGGCGAGACATATCATATCATCAGTTCCTCTGTTGCAGTCGGTATTATGCTGATCCCGCTTCTTTACAATATCATCATGTATATTAAAAATAGAGGGTTCAGCGATCATGAACCGCTTTTGGAACGAGGGGCTCCCGACCAAAAACCGCGGCATTATGACGAACAACCCTCCGAAGCATGCCAGCCCCTGACAGACGCTTACCGTCAATTATCACCAAAGCGTATAAAAATCGGACTGGCGTTGCTGATTGTTTTTCTTTTAATAAAGTTTATACCTGTCCAACGTATCGGTGAATTTTATAACTATCCTGTTCCACGTTCTGAAATCAAACAGACCGCAATTGAATTTCTGAAAGGAAAAGGCGTCGATCCGGATAACTTTAGGAATACTCTCATACTGGAAAACAATTATAATCGATTAATAGGAAAATACATACTGGAATACAGTTCGGTTAAAAAATTAAATTCCATACTGGCGCGTCACCTGAATAATCCTATCGTCTGGAAAATGCGTTTTTATCGTCCTCTGGAAAAAGAAGAATACATTATCTATATCCACCCCGGTGAAAAGAAGGTTGTGGGTTTCGACCATTTACTCCCGGAAGATGCCGCAGCATTTTCGCTGGATAAAGACGGGGCTCGCTTTAGATCCGAGAAATTTCTTTTAGGCAGCGGATATCAGTTGACCGACTTTACGCTGGTTGAAGATTACTCCAGGCAGTTGCAAAATCGCAAGGAATATACATTTATCTGGGAATCCAAAGAAGGTCACCCGGCAAACGTCGAACAGGCTACATTAAGACTAAAGACCATTATCAGCGGTGATGACGTTTCGGCATACTCGATATTCTACAAGATACCCGAAGAATGGAGACATCGTAAAACCCAAAAAAACCTGTTTGACTCAATAAGGCTGGGAATTAAGATCATCAGCCTTTGCCTGATTGCCGTTATTTCCATCATTATTTTAACACGCCGAATTAAGTCAATCTCCATCCAATGGAAAGCGCCGTTGATTGCCGGTTCAATAATTGGCGGGTTATGGTTAATCACCGAATTACTAAATTACCCTTTTGCCCTGACAAATTACAATTCCAGCTGGACTATCGGCGTCTGGACCGTATTCTGGACACTGATCACACTCCTTAAAATCCTCGCTATTACCGGTATGATATTTTTACTTTTAGCGATTATTTCCGCACTTTATCCAGCAGGTCTGACGACGCTCAGGAGGGATTGTCGATACCATTTTTCCCGTGACGCCGTTTTTAGCGCAATACTGGTTACGGTTGGATTGGCGGGAGTTCAGCATCTGATTTCCTGGGGTTCGCTGCGTTTTGCGCCTACGATCATCTATCCCGATTTTCAGATTCACGGTGCGATCAACTGTTTTTTCCCGCTGGCACGATCGGTTATAGGAATCATCAGCCGGGGCATTATTTATGCAGCTGTGGTAGGTATCCTCATTTTCTGGATCAAAGAAACTATTTCCATTAAAATATTGCGACCAATAATTGCCGCATTGCTGCTGGCAGTTTTTATCCCGGATACGTTCCATACCGTAACAGAGTTTTTGGTTTTGTATGCTTCATCTGGAATTGCAATCATCTGGATCTGGATCGCGGCAAGATATTTTCTGCGGAATAATATTCCGGCATACTTGTACGCTGGAATAACATACGCAGCCGTCACAACATCCGTTAAATTCATGCAATCCGGTACACCCAACGGCTACGTCAACGCTTTTTTTATACTGTTTATTGTAGCAATATCACTCATTTGGTCACTAACTGAAAAAAGGAGCATGAATATTACCGAATGGATAAAAAAATTTACAAAACAGGTTCTTGTCAATAAGTAACTCGATTTTAGTGAAAATAATCGTTTTTTATTTCAATACCATTATGCAAATTTGTGGAAACGATAAATAATCAATGAAATCAGATCAGACCCCACCAAAAAACATAGAATCATCAGACCCGCTCTTTCACATTGAAGACAGCAATCTCCGGAATAAACTCCTGAATACACCCAGAGAAGTTCAGGAATATATCTCCTCACTTTGTGGACAGGTTAAGGATCTGTCAAAAATCGGCGCCGCTCTCTCGGCGGAACGTAACCTCCCCAAACTTCTGGAAATGATCCTGGAAGAAGCCCGGCATTTTACCAATGCCGACGGCGGCACACTCTACATGATGAGCGATGATGAAAAATCCATGCGCTTTGAGATTGTCCAGACCGATTCGCTTAATATTCGCATGGGCGGGACTTCGAGCAAAACTATTGACTGGTATCCGGTGCGCTTGTTCCAGCAAGACGGGAAACCAAATCATGCTATGGTATCTGCTCACGTGGCCCTCACCGGTGAAGTTGTAAACATCCCTGACGTGTACGATGTGGAAGGATTCGATTTTACCGGCACCAGAGCCTTCGACAATAAAACCGGTTATCGCTCCAAGTCCATGCTGGTCGTGCCGATGCGGAACCACGAAGATGAAATCATCGGTGTTCTGCAGCTGCTCAATGCTATAGATCCTATTAGTAAGGAATCCATTCCCTTTTCTCAATCCGACCAGGAATTGATTATCTCTCTGGCGTCTCAGGCGGCAATTGCCGTCACAAACACCCGCCTGATCCACGATCTGGAACAATTATTAGAATCCTTCATCCAGGTGATTGCGGCAGCGATTGACGAAAAATCACCCTATACGGGCGGTCACATTGAGCGGGTTGCCAAACTGACGCTGATGATCGCGGAAACGGTTAACGGCATCAATTACGGCAGTTACGCTTCCTTAAACATGAATGATGATGAGATCAGAGAATTGCGTATCGCCGCGTGGATGCACGATATTGGAAAGATTACCACTCCGGAATATGTGGTTGATAAATCTACCAAACTTGAGACAATTTACGATCGCATTAATACCATAAAAACCCGCTTCGAAATACTGAAAAAGGACGCCAGGATCGAGCTGTTGGAACATAAGCTCCGCATCGCCGAAGGAAAATCTCTTGAGGACATCGGCGCCCCGGAGGAAAATTACCGAGCCCGGATTACAGCGATCGAGGAGAACCTTGCCTTCCTTGAAAAAGCCAATATCGGTGGAGAATTCATGGAACAGAAAAAACAGGAGCGCGTCAATTCCATCGGTGAAGAGAAAATAGAGCTGAACAGGCAGCCCATGAACCTTCTCAGTGAAGACGAAATCAAAAACCTTTGCATCCCCAAAGGAACTCTCACCGATAAAGAACGCCAGATCATCAACAATCATGTCGTTATGACCATTAAAATGCTGGAAAAACTTCCTTATCCAAAAAAATTACGCAGGGTGGCTGAATACGCTGGCGGACACCACGAAAAACTGGACGGCACCGGCTATCCTAACGGTCTGGCGGACGATCAGCTTTCTCCGCAAGCCCGAATAATGGCGTTAGCCGATATTTTCGAAGCTCTGACTGCCAGAGACCGCCCCTATAAAAAAGGCAAAACCCTCTCCGAAGCCATGCGGATTATGGGATTCATGGCGAAAGACCGTCATATTGATCCGGAGCTTTTCAAGATTTTCGTGAAAGAAAAATTGTACATGAAATACGCCAAGGAATACATGGACCCATCCCAAATCGATGATGTGAATCCCGATATCGGTCAGTAAATATCCACTTTCTACGAAGGCGGCTTTACATTGCCCCTGCTATCTAAAAACGGCTTACTATAAAATTCCAATGCTCAATTCAATTTACTTGGTGAAATAATTTTTAAGTTAGTTGGTTCCTTCTATTTTTTAGTGGGTCGATATACTACATATAAACAGAGTCTGTCTATAAAGTCTTGATATTAGAATTATTTTGAATATCGAATAAAGATTAACGATTTTAGATTTCAGATTTTCAACCACTTCGCAAATCGTTAATCGGTGGTTCCCCTGTGAAATAATTTTGTAAGCAAAATTAAAATCATTGATTTTATTTCACAGGGTGAACTTGTTCTTAAATCAATT
>JAGLWX010000413.1 GCA_023133185.1 Fidelibacterota bacterium | reverse complement strand
ATTCATCATAGTCCTCTGAACTTGCGGCTTCTGACTGAGCCGCCTCACGAGCAGCTTCAATCTCGGCTTTACGGTTTTCTACGGCTTCTTCAACAACGGCAATAATCTTTTCAACCGTCTTTGCACCTAAACCTTTGATGCTGACTAACTCTTCCTGGGATGAATTTAAAAGTTCTTCCGCTGTTTCAATTCCGACAGAATAGAGCAATTTCCAATTATGCTCAGTCAGTCCTTTAATTTCTTCCAGATATATCGTTTCTGACTCGGACAATTCGTAATCTGATTTCTTAATTGCATCTATTGTATATCCGGTTACTTCGGATGCCAGCCGGATATTCTGACCCATTTTACCGATAGCCACCGAAATTTCATCATCGTTAAAAATAGCCAGAGATGTCTTCTTTTCCTCATCAATTTCCAGCATGTATGGTTTTGCGGGAGAGAGCGCCCGTGTAATTAAAATTTCCGGTTCACTACTATTGTTGATGATGTCAATCTTTTCATTATTCAATTCTCTGACAATTGCCTGAATCCTGCTGCCTTTAATTCCCACACATGCCCCGACAGCATCAATCCGGCGATCATTGGATTCAACGATAACTTTACTTCGATCACCCGGATGCCTGGCTACTTTTTTAATCTCAATCGTTTTATCATAAATCTCCGGAACTTCATTTTCAAATAATTTAATTAAGAATAAAGGATCCGCTCTGGATACGATAATTTCCGGTCCGGTCGTGCCAAGTATAGCCTCTTTGAGGATCGATTTTATGTTTTCACCTCTGCGATAACGTTCACCCGGTATCTGTTCTTCGCGCGGCATTTTCAATTCGGCTTTCCCGATATTAATAAAAATCGCATCTCTGCGGATCTGATGCACATCGCCGATGATAATTTGCCCCGTTTTTTTCGAGTATTCCTCGTAAATGGCGTTTTTCTCAACTCTTAAAATCTGTTGATTCAGGATTTGTTTGGCGTGGGAAATTAATCGCCTTCCAAAGCTGACGGGATCAATAATTTCTACATAGGGATCACCAATCTCCAGATCAGGTTCCAATATCCGGGCTTCCTCCAGACTGATCTCGGTGAGCGGATCAGTAACTTCCTCAACAATAACTTTATGTTGATAGATTTCTATCTCACCCTTATCCATATTCACAATGACGTCAAAATTCTCCGTACTCTCATACTTTTTTTCGATAAGCGAGAGAAAAACTTGTTCGATAATTTCACCCAATTCGCTTCGATCAACACTTTTTTCTCGAGCGATCTGTGAAAAGGCTTCAATGATTTCTCGATTTATCAATTGATAACTCCTCTATCTTACAATTACCATTTTAACACAATTTTTGCATAATCGAGTTCGTTAAACATAATTTCTTTAAGAACTCCTTTTATCTCAAAAACAAGTCTGTCTTTATTGACCTCTTTTAATTCACCTTTCAATGGGGATTTCATTGTCGAATTCGTATGAAAAACCTTCAGCGATCTGCCAATATTACGCGGAAAATCACGGTATTCTTTTAACTTATAATCGATCCCCGGTGAAGTGACTTCCAACTGGTATCCGTCAGCCAATAATTTGTCCAGAGCTTCATTTGCATTTATTTCTTTCGTAACAGAAGTAACCTCATCCATTGTGATTCCATCGATTGATTCAACGACCACTTTTACAAAAGTACGACTCCCCTGTAAATTGATTGAAAAACCGACTAAATAAGCGCCGCAATCTTCAACTACTTTTGTTACGATTTTCTTTATGTTTTCTTTCACCGTTTCCATCTTAATTCTCCAAACAGAAAAAGTGGGTCTGTCAACCCACTTTTAACGCCCGAAACTTACAATAAGGAAATAAATAATGCAACTTTAAATAATAATTAGCCCTTCAACACCTTTATCTCTGCATTCAGCATATCAACTTGAGATTTATATTTGTAATCAAGATC
>JAGLWX010000412.1 GCA_023133185.1 Fidelibacterota bacterium | reverse complement strand
TGTATATGGAAGATCGTATAACCGGGCATCTCGGGATAGATTATCAATTGAACCTTGGAACCCGGATTGAAATCTATGGTTCGGGTAATGATCTCTTGCCGACCAATCATGGATATTTTATCAATCCCCGCTTGAATTTTGTATTTCAGCCAGGTGAAAACTCCCAGATTCGAATCGGATATGGAGCCACTTCCAAGTCACCGTCTTTGAGTATGTTATTCCCCAGCAATATTTATATTGATGTGGATGACATTAATCGATATACCGATGAGGATTCGCTCCGTCTCGCTGTAATATCCACCTATATTTTCCCAAAAGATAATCCCGCACTAAAAGGATTTCAACAGATCAAGCGCGAGCTGAGTTACGATCAGGAAATCGGTAAGCTTGGTTTTACTCTAACCGGTTATTCGAATACGGTTCATGGCGGATTTGCATCAACAAAGATCACCCCGATTTTTCTGTATAAATACGATTATCCAGCCTGGCCCGATACAACCGGTAAAAGTGTATATGACTCAGTTTACACGACGTTTACCATGTTTGATAATACTCAAAGCAGTAAAAGCCGCGGTGTAGAATTTTCAGTTCAGACAAAGCGGTTTTCCCCGCTGGATATGTGGTTAAGAATTGATGCCGCTTATAATTATACCGAAAGTGATAAGCAATATTACGATTTTGCCGGGGCGTACAGATTTGATACATATGTTCAGAATCATATTAAACCATTTTGGAATGTGGTAAATCTAAAATCAGAAAACCTGCTTATTAATTATAAAGCTGAATTCACGATCAAGAAACTGGGCGCCTGGGTGACGCTGGAAGCCCAGCAAGTCGTTTTCGACAAGGATTGGTACAGCGGCAGGGAAGATACTCTGGCGGTTGGATACCTGACGACCAGCGGTGAAATGGTTATGATTCCGGAAGCCGATCGCGGCAGTGAACTGTTCAGCATTCTTCGCCGCGAATCCAAGGATTACATGTTAAATACGGAGAACCGGCGCAATATCTGGCTCTTTAATCTGCGGGTCAGTAAATCCCTCTTTAGGAACAGCGAAGTCTCCTTTTTTGTGAATAATATTTTTAATGATCATCCCCTTTATCGTCGCCAGAGAACAACTGCGGGAACGAAATCTTATATACGTTTAAATCCGGATATCTTCTTTGGTGTGGAATTCAGCGGGGTGGTAAATAAATTATTCAAATGAGTTTTAAAATGAAAAGAATGTCAGCTAGGAATGTTCCCAATATTGTTTTTCTGATCTTTGTGTCAGGATTGTTGATCTGGACGGGGTGTGAGGAAGAAATCACACCACCGGAATCCATGCGGCTTGATCTGAACGTTACGGTTTTGGACACATCCGGTTTCAGTTTTGATCAGTTTAATAAAATTTTCGTGGACAGCGCTGCGGTATTTATTAATTCAATCTCATATTATAACTTTTATGATACACTGTCCGATTCACTCGGAGTTGCAAGTTTCGAGGCAATCCTTCCAGACCGATATAACATTTCAGTATCCAAAAGAGTTACGGTAAATATGAACGGTGTGAATAGAGAATACATATTAAATGGTCAGGTTCAGTATGTTGAGATACTTGGTGACGAGTTTACCACAAATGTCTATGTGTTTCCTACAGTGCCAGGTCAATTGCTCCTCAGCGAGATTTATTATAACGGTTCTCCGCCGCAATCACCCTATTATATTCCCCAGTACTTTCACGATCAGTTTACGGAAATTTACAACAATTCCGATGAAGTGGTGTACCTGGATAGTCTCATAATTGCCGATTTGGATTACGGGCATGCGGATGAAGACTGTATTTATACAATTCACGCCTATATGTTTCCCGGGAGCGGCAAGGATTATCCCCTTGATCCGGGAGAATTTGTGATTGTCGCTCAAGACGCCATGGATCATACTGTGGTGGTGCCGAGTAGTGTAGATCTGCATGACGCCGACTTTGAGTACTTTGTCAGTAATCCACCCGGTGATCAGAATAATCCCGATGTTACCGATATGATTCAGATACATCATAAATACGGTATTGACTTTCTTTACTCTGTTTTTAATGA
>JAGLWX010000411.1 GCA_023133185.1 Fidelibacterota bacterium | reverse complement strand
AAAGTAAAAGATCCCTATGCCTGCGGCTATAGTGAGTTCGACTGTTTAAAATTTCCTAAGAGCGCCGTATTAGATGGTGTTGACTACCGTGACAACCTTGCGGAAGTTGAATATAAACGTCTTGATTCATCGATAGATGCCGGGCTGACGGGTGGATTTGACTCGTATAAGAATAAATCTATTCAACGCCGGATTGATTTTTATAAAGGCGAAAGACCGATACTCATGGATAATAACAACAGCAGTATTGATTTTATAGTCCTTGACCATCCTACGCCGGGATATATTTTTGACCAGGGAAAATAGTATGAAATATTGTCGGAAATACAGGAAAAAGACAACCCTCTGGATAATCGGAACTGTAGTGGTTCTGCTAATAGGTAACTTGCCGGGTTCAAATCCGTATCAGTATCCTGTTTCGTTCTATACAGGTATTCAGTTGAATAATTTATCGCAACAGATCCATGTTAATCCCGGCTGGTTCGTTTATACAGACAATGAATCCTATGTCCGATATTCCTCGCAGGCAAATTCCGCCTTCGGTGATTTTAAAAGGTACCTGGATCCCGGTAGAGTATCGGATTCTTACTGGTCGGCGTCGGGGGCAAAAATCTTAGGCGGGAATACACTATTCTCCGGGACTTTTGCTTACCGGTATCAGAATATAAAAGAGAAAGCATGGACCCATAACCGTCAACCTTATAAAGGAATGCCTTTTGTGATGGCTGACAGTTCAGTCGGCGGATTTGATTTAAACGGCTTATTATGGCAGGTCAATATCTCAAAAGAGTTATGGAAAAACCGGTTTTACCAGGGTATTAGTATTTTTTATAATGTTGATGAAGAGTATAAAGATATCTTCCCGCGACCCAGGGTGAAACATCGTGATCTGTCAATCAGTTTGGGAAGCGGTTTTATCCCTTATGGTGATTCCAGGCTTGGTATCACTCTGCAGTATTTTAGTTTCCAGGAACTGATGATCACTTCAAAATATAGTCTGGAGCAGGCAAAGACCCCCCTGTTTTTCAAGTTAAGAGGTCTGGACACGCCATTGATTTTCCGAGGACAAACCAGTGAAGAACGTTTAATGACAATTGAAGGATTTTCAGTTTCACTGGATGGTCTTCTAAAAGCCGTTTTTCCTGATCAACTGACATTCCAGACTACTTATGAAAACGCTGTTGCCGATAATGTTGATGGCGGTGCATATCCTATTGAGCAGGGAGGCTGGCGATCCGAGCGTTATTTTTATTCTGCCGGGCTATTTTTTAATCTTGCTGAATCGGTGGATCTCATATTCTTTTCTTCCGGTATGTTGCACAAGCACAATGCCGATCATCCGGATTTTGATGTGGAAATATACGAACAAATTACGCGCAGATTGTCGGGCGGGGTCAAATTGGATTTCCATCCGAATAATGCTTTCAGTTTTTCACCTTGTCTTTATGTAAGTTCACATACTCTGAAGAGAACCGATAAATTCAACGGAATTCTGGATTATTTCCCCGGTACGACTATCAGCGCGGAAATCAAAACTACATTTCCATTGATAAAGGGAAATTCAGGACAGCTAAATTTTGGCGCCGACCGGATGATAGTATCCGAGAGTACCGTATTACTTCCCCGGGAAGTCGGGTTTTATTATCAGACCGTAACCCGTTTCGATGAAGATTATTTCGAGACCGAATTTCAGGATGTCTGGATAAGTTCCCGGATTGCCATCGGAAAACGGAAACGTGTAATTCTCGAAGCCGGTTATCATCATATTGTGCCGATTGGCGCTTCAAATTTTGACAGGAAAAACCGGGACCTGCTTTCATTGGTTCTATCCTTTGAACAATTAGATTTGTAATCCAGGTAATTAATATTTGAGGAAAATATGAGACGTAAATCCATAATATGCGGAATATTTTTATTCGCGCTAAGTCAACTTTTTGCCGAAGTTCAGATTATTCAGCCTGTCTTAAAAAACCCGGGGCATTTTGCTATAATTATTGATACGGAATCCTTTCAAAAAACCGAAAAATCTGTCCTGGCATATCGGGATGCGATAGAATCAGATGGGTTGTCAACGTTTATTTTAATTAATGGCTGGTCAAGCCCAATGGAGGTTCGGAAGTCGATTATTGAATTAAAACAATCCACGCCGACATTGGAAGGTATAGTGTTAATCGGTGATATTCCGATCGCCATGCTCCGGGATGCTCAGCATTTAAGCTCGGCATTTAAAATGGATCAGGAACGCTATCCGTTTATTCGTTCTTCCATACCATCAGACCGGTATTATGACGATTTTGATCTGGAATTTGATTTTATCGAACAGGATACTACTAATGCATTGTTGTACTATTTCTCACTAACGGCAAATTCAACGCAGAAAATAAAGCGGGATATTTATTCCGGAAGGATAAAGGTTCCTGGTAATGATAATAGAAAATATGACGTTCTGGAAGCATATTTAAACAGGATTGCCGCTCAAAAGAAGGAGAATCAAAAACTGGATCATATGTTGACTTTCACCGGTCACGGATATCATTCGGAAGCGCTGAGCGCCTGGGAAGGGGAAGGTATTGCGCTACGAGAACAGTTTCCTCACCTCTATAAGCCCGGCGGAAAAATGACATCTCTCTATCATGAAATGTCGAAAGAAATGAAGACAATTTTAATGAATGAATTACAGAAAACCGAACTGGACGTGGCATTGCTTCATGCCCACGGCGGTGTCGAAGCGCAATACCTGATCGGTTATCCTGAAGCTGGCAACATTAGACAGAATGTCGATGCAATCAAGTTGTTTGTACGTAGTAAGCTGCGACGGGCTAAACGTCGGAAACGACCACTTGATTCCGTAAAAGAGGATTATATCTCGGAATATGGAATTCCGGAAACGTGGTTTGAAGGCGCCTTTGAGGATTCTGTAAAGCGGTCTGATTCGATTTACTCAGCAAACCTTGATATGGATATTACAGATTTATCCCAGTTTACTCCCGGAGCAGAACTGATTATTTTCGATCAGTGTTTTAATGGCGCCTTTATTTATGATAATTATATGGCGGGCGCATATGTATTTGGAAAGGGGCAGACCATTGCCGGAATCGCTAACTCTGTAAACGTCAAGCAGGACGTCTGGGCAGATGAGGGGCTTGGATTATTAAATTATAATGTCCGCATCGGGCAGTGGCATCAGAACCGTAATTACCTGGAAACCCACATTATTGGTGATCCGACACTCAGGTTTTATAATGCCGCAAAAAAAGATTGGGCCAGACTCATTGCTCAAAAAGGTAATAATGTCCGGTTCTGGGAAAAATTGCTTAAAAGCGAAGATGTCCCCCTCAGAGCCCTGGCTGTCCAAATGTTATATGAACTTAAAAAGAAAGATTTTGAGCAGAGACTAACTAAAATTTATAAAAACGAACATTCGTTTATCGTTCGCTTAAGCGCATTGAAAGGTCTTGCAGGACTTCGATCTACCCAATTCGAAGAAATCCTTTTCAAATCTGTAGATGATCCCTATGAATTAATCCGACGCTTTTCAGTCAGCTGGATGGGAGTCGTCGGTCAGGAAGATTATCTGCCGGTGCTGGTGGAGGCTGTCATTTCCGATCCCTCAAAACGGGTTTCCACTACTGTAAAATCGGCTATTGAGAAAATCGGTTATGATAAGGCAATCTTGTATTTCCGGAAAGAGATTAACAATCTCCCTGACGTTATGGCTAATCGTGAATTATTACAAAGGTTTGAGCGATCTTCTCAACGATCTGTCGAATGGCTGCGGGAAGAGCTGATACCCAAATTAACTTCTGATACATTAGCGATAAAAAAACGCATAGGTCCGGCCCGGACATTTCGCAATTATCAATTCCAGGAAGCGCTGCCGGTTCTGATAGAACGAGCTATGGATATGCAGGAAGTCCCAAAACTGCGGGTCGCCTGTCTGGAAGCGCTGGGATGGTTTGCCTTTTCGTATAACCGTGCCGAGATTATTGAAGCCTGTGAGCGGATATTAAGGCAACAAGGAGCGTCAGAGTCGATTAAAAATGAAGCTCTGAAAACTAAGCAACGGGTTTTGGTTGGAATTAACGATCCGGTGAACCCGTAATTAATCACTGCTTAAAAATTTCATCAGATGCAAAATAATCTCTGATTTCATCTCTCGTAGCAAGATGAATTCGGATCGCCTGCCCGCCACCGGGCGCTAAATGTAGTTTAAGTGTTGTATTCTGTTTAACGAGTTTTTTTGTTATAGTCATCGCCAATGGATTATTTTTCCAATCGGCATTCGCGGCATCCTCATAGATTTCGGCGATATATGATTTATCTGAATCCAGAAAGTCCAGTTTGATTTTCAAAGTACGCCCGTTTTCATCGGTCAAACTGCCGAGATACCAGTCGTCGCTGTTGCGGTCTTTGCGGACAACCGTGATATAATCGCCGATTTTGGCATGCAGCACTTTCGTGTATTCCCAGTCAACGGGAACATCCTTGATGAATTGAAAAGCAGCTTGGTTCTCATAATTTTCCGGTAGATCGGCTGCCATGTGCAAGGGACTGTAGATCACCACATAATATGCCAGCATTTTAGCAAGAGTTGTGTTGACCCGGTTTTTGGGTTGATATTCTTCATAGAATAAATCCAAAATGCCCGGCGTGAAATCCATCGGTCCGCTGAGCAGGCGGGTAAAAGGAAGGATTGTCATGTGATCCGGCGGATTACCACCGTCGGGGCTCCAGGCATTGAATTCCATCCCGCGGGCGCCTTCGCGGGTCATCATATTGGGAAAAGTACGTCGAATTCCGGTATCTTTGATGGGTTCATGAACGTCGAGCATGATCTGATATTTCGCGGCAGTCTCAATAACTTTACGATAATGCCGGACCATATACTGACCGTGATGCCATTCTTTATGGACTTTCCCCTCGGAGTCAATACGCTTGATGTTTCGCCCGTGACCGACATAGCCGGTCTTGACTGTGTTGATACCGTATTTATCATAAAAGGCAAAAGCCTCTTCCAATTGTTTTTCATAATTAATGATATCGGCGCCGGTTTCATGGTGTCCGATGATCCCGATGCCTTTTGCGACGGCGTAACGGGTAACTTCGTCAATATCATAATCAGGATGCGGTTGGGTAAAATTGAACAAACTGCCGTTTTCAATCCAATTGCCATCCCAGCCCGTATTCCAGCCTTCCACTAAGACGCCGGAAAATCCGTGCTTCGCCGCAAAGTCGATATACATTTTTGCATTTTCGGTAGTGGCACCATGTTTTTCACCGGAGCCCCAGCTGTATTTACCGAGATGCATGCCCCACCAGATTCCGATATATTTACCCGGTTTTATCCAGGCAATGTCTTCCAGTTGATTCGGTTCGTTCAGATTTAAAATTAAACAGGAGTTGATCAAATCTCCCGGTTTCTCAGCAATCTGAATCGTCCGCCAGGGAGTTTTTAGAGGCGTTGAGCCTTTGACTTTAATACCGTCAGACCAGGGCACAAGGTCACAGCTTAAAGTATTATCTTTTACCCGCGCCAGAGTCATACTGGCGTAATCGGTGAGGTTGGCTTCATGGATGGACAAATATAATCCGTCGATAGTTTCCATAGTAAAGGGCGTGTGAACGGTGCCGATTTCACTTAATTTTGTATTATTGTAGAGAAATTCATAGCGATTGCCCTGGTAGGCGCCGATCCACCAGCAGCTATGATTTCCGGACAGAGCAAATTCAGTCAGTTCATCGGTAATTTGCAGATCCGTCAGGTTTTTCTGTTCAGGTAACTCATACCGAAATCCAACTCCATCATCATAAACTTTAAAAATTATGTTCATTCTGCGGGCAAGAGCGGTGGTCTCCTGCAAACTGACAACCAATTCATTATAATGATTGCGGATATCTTTAACCTCGCCCCAGGGCTGAGTCCAGGTCTGGTCAATTGTATCAATCTTAGTATCGATGATTTTAAAGTTTCGATCCAGCGGAGCGGCGTCTTTGAATTGAAAACCCAGTCGTGAATCGGCAATGATGGCGCTGCCAAGACGATCAATAGCATAATACGGAATACCGTCTTGAAGTGTAAATGTAACCGAAATGCGTTTATCCGGTGAGAAAACCCGGGTGGAATGCGGAACGCTAGTACTACATCCGGCAATCCAGAGTAACAGAACTGAAGCGATGAAGGAAATAATTTTCTGTTTCATTGATAACCCTTTATTGTCAATATTGTATTTAATTTAGATGATTTCCGTTTAAATACACTAAATAATTTTCGGAAGAACAAATATCTCAATAATAGGGAAAAAGTGACGTCATACTATGAACACAGGATTTGGATTTTAAAGCGATTAATGGCGTAAAATTTATTCCGAAACAGATTGTTCAGATTAGCTGCTTTACCAGTTTATAAAACTCCGGAAAAGAAATATCCACACACTCTACATTGTCTATCGTAGTTTTCCCTTCCGCAATCCAACCCGCGACCGATAGCGCCATGGCGATGCGGTGATCATTGTGACTGTCGCAGTTTGTTCCACGCAGCAATGTTGACCCTTCCACAATAAATCCATCGGCGGTTTCTTCAATAGCAGCGCCCATTTTCTTTAATTCGGTTACAATTGCACTGATGCGGTCGCTTTCTTTGACCCGCAATTCACCGGCATCTTTTACAACGGTTCTGCCTGTTGCCCGGGTTGCGATCACAGCGATCAGCGGCAGTTCATCGATCACTCGAGGGATAAGCATCCCTCCGATTTCGACGCCCTTGAGAGCAGAACTTCTCACATGCAGATCACCCACCGGTTCATTAGCGACTGTTCTCTTGTTTTCGACAGTCACATTGGCGCTCATATCTTTTAGGACTTTCAAAATACCCGTTCTGGTCGGATTGATACCCACATCTTTCAGAACTAAACGGCTATCCGGTACTAACAATCCCAGCGCAATTAGAAATGCAGCCGAGGAAATATCTCCGGGAACCCGCAGCTGTCGCGCCACGGGCTGTCGCTTTTGACCGAGCGAGATCACATTTTCACTCCTGCCAATATCCACGCCGCACCATTCCAGCATGCGCTCCGTATGATCGCGGCTGGCGACCGGCTCAACTACCTCAACTTTGCCATTTGCGTACAATCCCGCCAGGAGCATTGCCGATTTTACCTGGGCGCTGGCGACCGGCAGATGATAGGCAATGTCGGTCAGAGAAATACCCTTTACATACAGCGGTGCAAAGCGGTTGTTCAGGCGACCGTAAATATTTGCGCCATTCATATTAAGCGGCTTAATCACGCGATCCATTGGGCGTCCGCGCAGGCTGGCGTCACCAGTGAGTACTGTGCCAAAAGATTGTCCTGCTAATAAGCCGCAAAGCAGTCGCATAGTTGTACCCGAATTGCCGCAATCCAGTACATCATCGGGTTCGCACAATGTCCGGAGCCCCCTGCCGTTGACAACGAGGTCTTGACCGCTGCGACGGATATCAGCGCCCAGTCGCCGCAGACAATTTAGTGTAGTTTGGCAATCGATCGCGGTGGAATAATTTTTTATAACACTGATCCCTTCACTGATAGCCGCAATAATAGCAGCCCGGTGAGAGATCGATTTATCACCCGGAACAGTCAGTTCTCCGCGCAGTCTGTTTAGTTTAGATAAGCAAACGTCCGCCATTTATAAAATCCGCCCAACGGCTTTTGCGATAAGGCGCAGCTCCCTCATTAGTTCCGAAAAATGTTCAAATGTGATAGATTGATAACCATCTGACAATGCCTTTTCCGGGTCGGGATGAACTTCGATCATTAGCCCGTCGGCGCCGGCGGCAATGGATGCTTTCGACAGTGGAATGATCAGGTCGCGTCTGCCCGAGGCGTGGCTGGGATCAACGATCACCGGCAGATGAGTAAGTTTTTTCAGTTCGGGAATACTGCTGATATCCAGCGTAAAACGAGTATAGTCGTTAAATGTACGGATACCCCGTTCACAGAGAATGACATTATAATTGCCACCCACCATAATGTATTCCGCTGCCAGCAGAAATTCGCTGATCGTCGCCGAAATGCCTCTTTTTAAAAGGATCGGACGATAAGACTTGCCGGCGCGTTTAAGCAGCGAAAAGTTCTGCATATTGCGGGCGCCGATCTGAATAATATCCACATACTTTTCCACAACGTTAAAACTTTCCGTATCCACCGCCTCGGAAACAACCGGAATATCTATCAATTCGCGGGCGTCCGCCAGAATCTCCAGTCCCCTTTCCCCCAACCCTTGAAAGGAATAGGGCGATGTGCGGGGTTTAAAAGCGCCGCCTCGCAGAAGGTCAGCTCCCAGCATTTGCAGCAGTCTGCCGCCTTCATTGGTCCCTTCCACTGTTTCCACGGCGCAGGAACCGGCAATTATCGTCAAGCGCTTTCCTCCAATATTTACCTTACCCACCTTAATAACGGTATCTTTGGATTTCATTTCGCGACTGCCCAATTTATAAGGCTTGCGGATATCGTTGACATTCCTGACACCGGGCATCCGTGAAATTTCATCGGCTTTCAGAGTTGATTCATCTCCGGTTATTCCCATGGAGACAGCAGTTTCATCTGAAATGGGATGAATCTTGCCACCCATTTTCTTAATTAATTTGGAAACTCGTTTTATTTCTCGCTTTGTAGCGGAATCATTCATTACCACTAACATATTTGTTCTCTCTTCTATTAGGATTTGTTTTTATTAATAAAATACTCTAATGCCAGAATATAGCCATGATAACCCAAGCCGCTGATCTGCCCCACACAAACCGGAGCGATCAGTGATTTGCGGCGAAATGGTTCACGGCTGAAAATATTGCTCAGATGAACTTCGATCACGGGCGCATCTATGGCTTCAACAGCATCCCGAATTGCCACCGAGCTGTGCGTAAAACCACCGGGATTGAGAATAACCCCGGAACCCCCTCCTGATTTTTGAATGGCGTCAATGATGTCTCCTTCATAATTCGATTGAATGATCTCCACGGAAATGCCTTTGGATTCGGCAAAATCCCTAATCTTCCGGTTAATCTCATTTAGGGTTAATTTCCCGTAAACTTCCGGTTTTCTCTTTCCCAGTAAATTTAAATTTGGTCCATGAATGATACGAAACGATTCCATTCCAACTCCTTTATATAACTCTCTCCGATGGCTCTGAGCACCGGCAGATTTAGTTTGCCGTTACGAATTTTTTTATCCTGCAGGATGTGACTCTGTATATCATCAGATGAAAATTTGCGTGGTGATGATATTGGTAAATTATACGATGCAATCAAATCGGTAATTCGCTGAACATCGTGTTTTGTCAATCCATCGATCTGCATTGCGATTTTGGCTTCCATCACCATTCCTATCGCCACCGCCTCACCGTGTTTTATCCTGCGGTATTTGCTGCCGGCTTCGATTACATGACCGATCGTATGACCGAAATTCAGCAGCGACCTCCTGCCGGTTAATTCCTTTTCATCTTCCTGAACAATATCTCGTTTAAAGTGCACACAGCGGGTAACGATCTCCCGAAGCAACTTCGACTCCCTGGTAAGAATTTCATCACGGCGATTTACCAGCAGGTTAAAAAGTTTTTCGTCTCCAATCACCGCTACCTTGATGACTTCCGCCAAACCGTTGCGGAATTCCCGCTCGGGCAGAATTTTCAAAAATTTCATATCTGCCAGAACCAGATCGGGCTGATAGAAGCTGCCAATCAGATTTTTTCCAAGTGGATGATTAACACCGGTCTTTCCGCCCACGCCGGCATCCACCTGCGCTAACAGGGTTGTGGGTACATTTACAAGCCGGCAACCACGTTTTAGCGTCGCCGCAACAAATCCGGCAAT
>JAGLWX010000410.1 GCA_023133185.1 Fidelibacterota bacterium | reverse complement strand
GCCTCGTATCTGTCTTTACGCAAAGCATTGAGTGCAGTGAAAGAGGGAGACCTGCCCAACGTGCCGCTGCATCTGCGCAATGCGCCAACCGGTTTGATGAAAGCCCTGGATTACGGCAAGGGTTATCAATATCCACATGATTATCAAGATGGTTTTGTGAAAGAAGACTATTTTCCCAAAGGTCTTGAAAATCCCGGGTTCTATAATCCCAAAAACCATGGAACGGAAAAATTCATCCGGGAACGTCTTAAGAAACTGTGGACCGACCGGTATCCGGAAGATGATTCAGAGTATTAAAATTCAGTGCCCATCTATATATATCAACTTATATACACACTCATCAGGTGTGCAAATAATACCGCTACCTGATTAGCTTAATAAAAGACTATTGTCAATATTTTTAATTTTTATCTATCTATTCAGCGACCTCTATCGGTCTGATTGACTGATATTTAAGAGTTTCTCGTAACTTGCCCCGAGGAGGTTTTATTGAAAAAAATCACAACAGTCATTTTACAGAACGCACTTAAAACGGGCAAATTTTATCTATTTTCCCCGCAAGTAATGGCGCGGGCTTCACAAGAGCAATTGAAATAAGCTGAAATTTTACAGTAGAATTAAAAAAAATAATTCCTAAATAGAAAGAATACTTGATTTTTATTATTATTACACTTATTTTGAATAGAAGATGTTAGACTAAAAGGGGTAAGCTGATGATAAGAAAGATTGTGAGAGTTGGAGCAAGTTTATGTATTTTATTGCCGAAGGATGTCATTAAGACCATGGAATGGGATTTTGGTGATCATATCGATCTGATTCTGGATGAAGAAAATGAGAAAGTTGTTCTCCGGAACCCGAAAGAAAAAAGCAAGGAAAAACAGACTTATATGGAATATTTTGATGACTTCCTGAACGAATATCAGGAAGCTCTTTCAGAAATTGACTAATGAAGAATTAAGCGATTGAGGTTGTTATGAAACGAAAAATTATACGGGTTGGGTCCAGTCGCGGTGTTTTACTTCCCCGCGAAGTAACCCGGGCAATGAGTTGGGATTTCGGCACGGAAGTTGAATTAGACGTGAATCACTACAGCAAAGAGGTGACCTTAAAGACAATTAAGGTTAGTTTACCGGAAGATTTTGACCCGGAACATCTTAAAGGGATTGAAGAACAGATGATGGAACACGCGGATGTGTTGGGAGGTATCGATGACTGACGACCAGAGAAAAGAGATCAAACTACTGTGTTATGTCAACTGGATGGTTGCGAAAAAATTTGATAGCGAGGGAGGTGTTCGCGACCTGAAGTCTCTGAAGAACGTTGTGGCGCTTCCGGGTGGCGGCTCGCTTACCTGTTTTTTGGGTGAACGGCTGTCAAACCGCAAAGACCTCTATGCCCAGCTGGGCTGGTTTATGTATTATATTATCGATGGAGAGCCCTTTAACAGCAGGAATCGCTCGGTAGCGTTTCTAATGTTGGTCTGGGCGCTAAAATTTTATCGTCTGGAACTTGATATTGATGCTCTTGCCGATTTTATTACTTCCCTTGATACAATGAAACAGGGCAATTCAGATATTTCTCTGTGGTTATCAAATAACTGCCGGTAATTGTCCAAAGCCGAACTGTTGAACGACTATATAGAGTCTGTCCATGTCGAAGACATCTCTTTGAGACAAACCTGTTTCCGCCAACTTCAAAAAGACAATATTCTTTGTAACGACAACTTTTTATTATTCAACAAATATTTGATTTATTAGATATTTAGAGGCTAAACGGGTTTTGTGGACATATTTCTATCAAAGACTTAGAGTTGACTTTATAGACAGACACTATCTATACAAAACCAATTTGGCTCCGCTCCGCTTCGCGAAAATTGGTTTCGGAGAATAAAATAAATTACGATTAAACAAACGAGGATACATTATGTTACTCAATGATCTCATTTCTGCAGCCAGGGGTAAACAGCCCGTTGATATCCTGCTAAAGAATACAAAAGTTGTTAATCTATTATCGGGAGATATAATCCCGGCGGATATTGCAATATACCGTGGGAAAATTGTCGGTTTTGGCGAATATCCTGCCAAAAAGATCGTGGATGTCAAAGGACTCTACGTAGCGCCCGGTCTGATCGATGGTCATGTCCATCTGGAAAGTTCGATGCTGAATCCGGCTGATTTTGCACGCGCAGTGGTTCCCGTGGGTACGACCACTGTTATTGCTGATCCTCATGAAATTGTCAATGTCATGGGATTGGCTGGTCTGCAATACATGTTGGAC
>JAGLWX010000041.1 GCA_023133185.1 Fidelibacterota bacterium | reverse complement strand
TTTTAGAGTGTTGATTAATGTGTTCATATAGTAACCTTCCGGATTGATAGCGCTAATGTAATGTGAATTGAAGTAAAACACAATCAATAGCTTAATCGGCGGCATAGCGATATTTGTGATTAGCTCCAGACAGCTGTTGTATATGAAGATAATCCCTATTATTTTTGAGACATGAAAATACTCGTCATTCACGGACCCAATATGCCTCTTTTAGGAAAAATCTCGGCAAATACCGGAACGCGGTTAACAATTGATAAAATCAACAGGGCTCTGCGAAAAACAGCGACAGAACTGAACATAGACTTGAAAATCTTACAGTTTTACGACGAAGAACACATAATGAAAACCATCAGCCGCAGCCGGAAGGAACTTGCCGGCATCCTGATTAATCCCGGACCCCTGTCCAGAACGGCTTATGGAATTCGGGAATTGCTGGAGATTCTCAAGATACCCACCGCCGAAATTCAGCTGAGCGAGTTTCCCTTCTCCATGGAAAATTTTGATCAATCCGTTCTGAAGGATGTTGTAAAATTCCGGTACTGCCAGCCCGGTATGGAGCCCTATCTAAAGGGGTTGATGGATCTCGCAAACTATTTATAACACCGTTTAAAATGAATACACACTAACAACGGGGGAAACCATGAAGAAAAAACTTTCTGTCATGATGCTTACTTTGTTTTTATTCAATACGTTATGGGCACATACCGGTGAAGTCATTAAAAGTTTCGATACACCGGGCAGCTGTCCGACCGGGCTGACTTATGACGGAAAGTCGCTCTGGCTGGCAGATCGCAAAGCCGACAAGCTCTTTTGTATAAATCCAAAATCGGGAAAAGTAATTAAATCCATCGATTCTCCGGCTTACTGGCCGATGGGCTTATGCTGGGACGGCGAGGCGCTCTGGAATTCAGACTGGAAAGAGCGGAAAATTTACCGAATCGATCCCAAAACGGGAATAATTCTCAAAGCTGTTGACGCTCCCGAGGGCAGTCCTCGTGGATTAGCCTGGGACGGTAAATACCTCTGGTGTGCCGATGAAAGAGCCGACAAGATCATCCAGTTCAGTCCTGACGACGGCACCACTATCCGGGAATTCAGATCACCGGCAAGTGATCCGAGAGGGCTCTGTTTTGACGGAACATATTTATGGGTTTCCGACAGGATTAAAGATGAGATATATATGGTTGATCCCGAAAGTGGCTGTGTAGTGCTGATAACCGAGGCGCCGGGACCGTTTACGCGGGGTCTGGCGTTTGACGGGAAAAATCTCTGGGCGGCAGATTATCAGAACGATAAAATTTACCAGTTGAAAGTTCGTGACAAAGAATTGTTCACTCGGAAAAACGAACGCCGCGCTAAAGTCATGTTTACTCACCAGGTAAAGAACTTTGGCCCGAATAATATAAAAACCCTAAATGTACATCTGGCAATTCCCATCAATCGCGATAACCAGGAAATTAATGGGGAAATTGTCTATACGCCGAAATTTACAAAAATCGTTACCGATAAATGGGGACAGAAGACCGCCCTGTTTAACACGAAAAATCTAAAAACCCAAACTATTCAGAATGTGATATCCGCGGTGGATGCTACGGTTTATGAGACGCGTTATTTCATCTTTCCGGATAAAGTTGGATCCCTGAAGAAGATCCCCAAAGACATCGCTGCGTTATATCTTGAGAATAATGAAAAGTATCAGATCAAACATCCGGTGATCGGGGAAGCCGTTGCTAAATGTGTCGGTGATGAAAAAAATCCTTACTGGATTGCCAGAAAGATTTTCAACTACCTGATCGAAAACATGTATTATGAAATGGTAGGCGGCTGGAATACTGCGCCCACGGTTCTGGAGCGCGGAAACGGATCGTGCTCGGAATA
>JAGLWX010000409.1 GCA_023133185.1 Fidelibacterota bacterium | reverse complement strand
ATACTTGCGGGAAATCACGATTACTGGTTTGAATCCTTTTTTCCCGATGAGTTAGGTGTAAAAGTTCACCTAAAACCTGTCGAAGCCGAATTTAACGGCAAATCATTTTTAATAACTCATGCCGACGGAATTCTGAAACAAGACAGAGGATATCGATTTTTGAAAAAAATTCTTCGGAATCGTTTTATCATTACGATGTTCCGAATGATTCATCCTGACCTGGCATTCGGGATCGCTAAATATTTTTCCGCCCGGAGCCGGCACCTGACCCTGCGGAATCCCGATTTGGTCGAAGAAGAACTGCGCGAATTGCTTGAATATGGAGGGAAAAAAATTAACGAAGGGTATCAGTACGTCGTTACCGGTCATTTTCATCTACCCACAGAACATCAATACGAACAGGGCAAAATGATCAACCTGGGAGATTGGATACGGTATTTTACATTCGGCTACTTTGACGGCGATGAATTATCGCTATGCTATTGGAACCAAAAATCTCTTAAAACATTACTTTAAGTAATGCCCAATTTTTGCTTGACATAAAGGCTTAAATATTCTAAAATCAAAAAGTTTAACAAAAAAGTGTATATGACAATGAAAAAAATTATTTACCTAACAATCGTTCTGCTATTTTTACTATTTGCAGCATGTTCTTCCAAGGTTGCAACCATTTCAGAAGAAGACGTTGAAGAATTGCGGGTGGATTATAATAAGGGCAAAATCGAAACGGTGGAAGACCTGATTGCGATTTATAAGGACCCCACCCAATCCCTGGACACCCGTATTGCTTCACTCCGGGCATTAGCCCAAACGCAACATCCCGATGCAATAAAGATCATCCATGATTTTATGGCTCAGGGAGTAGGTTTGAATTACGGATTGCTTTCCGCCACGGCAAACGCTCTGATTGAGGATCAAACTCCGGAAAACATCGCTGCAATGGTTGACGGAATAGTCGCAGCCCAGAGAAAATATATTGAATTCCGGACGGCGGTAATGCAGAAACTCGAATCCACAGACATCACAATGCAAGTCGAACAAATCCTGAACCTCTACCAGACGGAAAAAGAAAATTATGCTATGATGCAGGAGTCGCTTACGCGGGTATTGGGTTCGGCGGAGGATGATAAGGTTATCCCGGTTTTAGTTAATATTGCCAAAGATAAAACGGTTAAATCATCTGTAAGGTCTCTGGCTCTTGAAATACTGGGCAGAAAACGTCATCCCATGGTTACAAATACTTTTATTGAAATGTTAGGCGATCCTGATTCGCAGGAACAGATCAAAGATTTTGCGCTGCAGGCTATTGGAGATATAAAAGAAGCCAATGTGATTCTGGCGCTTCTTGAGACCTTTAACGCCGGGCGTGAAGAATATTATCAGTTATCCGAAATATTAACGAAAGCATTGGGGGAATTCTCTGATCCGGCAGTCGTTCCCACATTAATTGAAATTGCTAAAAACAGTGAATTTCCATTGAAGACCAGAAAAGATGCAATCACAGCGCTGACAAAATTCAACGATCCGGAGATTTTCGCACAGCTACTCCCAATGATGGAAAAACCTAAAAATTATGTCCTTTTTGATGAAATGACGTCGATGGCATCCGCACTGGGAGATGAAGCGGCATTTAGTAAATTTCGCCTTAAAGCCTTTGAAGCACAACGAGCAGCTATGGTGACACCATGATACACAAAATAAAAATCATCGCAACAGTTTCTATTATCCTGATCAGTCAGCTTACTTTCTCACAAACAAAAAAAACAACGGTATCCAGAAAATTTTTTGAAGTTGATCAGAATCTCGAATCCCTTCGGAAAGAACTTGCCGAAGTCCGCAAACAGATGAGAGAACTGGAAATCCGCGTATCAGTTCCTGAAATTCGAAAAGAGATCAATAAACTCATTCAGCTACCTGAAATGACCCATGAGATCATGTTGAAAAACGGGACTATCGTCAAAGGTAAGATCATTCATGAAGACCTGGACAGGATCATTATTCAGACTCAAATTGGACAATTAACCCTTTCCAAAAATAATATTAAGTTGACCCGGAAAGCAGATTTGCCAAAAGCCAATTGCGTTGTGGAAGGGGCAATAACCGACGAAGTATATGAGAATAAAAGAGTCTTTAAGGGTAAAATAAAAAATAACGGCGTCCGGCGAGCGGATTTCGCAAGGATCATATTTTATTTATACGATGAGGGCACCAATCTTTTAGGGGCGGACTCGACATTTATTTCCGGGAATTATCATATGTACAAAAGCGGCGTTCAGACCGACGCAACGATCGAACCGGGGCGAACATTCACCTTTGAATGTTCGGTTGACTCACCGGAAGAAACGCTGGTAAGCTATTATATAAAAGAAATTAAATGGGAAGAATTCGAATAATTCCTATTGTATTTTAATCTGAAAATCTTTCAAATGATTCGACTTTTATCATCTATGTTCATAACTCTGCCATTAAAATCAACACATTTAGCTCAAATACTTGAGGATAGGAGATAATCCACATGGTTCAGGGATTTGAAAAACGAACGTGTCATCGGTTTGAAATCCCGGGTTCATCTTTGATGTATAAAAAGATCGGACTCTTCCGGGAGAAAAAATACGTCGATGCTATACGATTGTACAATATCAGTAAAGGGGGATTGTCTTTTGCATGCGAGGAAGAATTTAAAATTGGCAAATCCGTAATTATTAAAATTATCATTCCGAACGATAAACCTTTGGAACTCCTGTCAAAAATATGCTGGCAACGAGAATCCAGTGACAAATATTCTCTTGCAACAGGTGTGTCATATATGGTTTTCGGAGAGGGTTCAAATAGAAATCCGATTGAGGCACTAAACATGCTTAGAAAATTAGACGAACAATATGTAAAAGTCCGGTGATAAGTATATATCTCCGGAAAACGAAGTTTTTATATTAACATTTTAACTAATTAATTTTTCCACAGATTTTTTACAGATAGTGAAAATAATCAATTTAAAAATAACAGGTGTTTATAAATGACTCTCTCCAAACGAATTCTTATTGTCGATGACGATGAACAGATCAGGGAAATTCTCAGCGAATTTATGGGAATGCAGGGATTTGAATGTGAAATTGCCAGTGACGGCATTGAAGCGTTGGCAAAGATAAAGCTGGATATCGACCTGGTTTTAATGGACGTGAATATGCCGAAAATGGATGGCTATGAAGTTGTAAAACGCATACGTTCCGAAGCTGAATATCGAGATTTGCCGATCATCATGGTTACGTCGATGGCAACTCAGGAAGACCGGCTGCGTGCGGTACAAGCAGGCGCAAATGATTTTATCGCAAAACCAATCGATCAGATAGAATTGGAAGTGCGTACGGTTTCCTTATTAAAAATGAAGGAAATCCAGGACACAATCAAACGTCATAAAGCAGAATTAGAGGAAAAGGTTCAGCAACGCACGGCAGCTCTTCGTAAATCACTCGATGAAATGGTTGATGCCCAGAGAAATACCTATGAAGCCTATTTAGATACGATTCGTCGTTTAGCCATCGCCGCAGAATATCGCGATGAAGGAACGGCAGCGCATATTATGCGAATGAGTAATTATGCTGCAGCCCTGGCAAAAGGACTAAAATTCCCACCGGGAAAAATTGAAATTGTGTTACATGCCAGTCCCATGCATGATGTTGGTAAAATCGGGATTCCCGACGGCATCCTTCTGAAAAAAGGAA
>JAGLWX010000408.1 GCA_023133185.1 Fidelibacterota bacterium | reverse complement strand
CTTGTATTTGCGTTAATCACCGGAATTTTACTTGGGATATTGGCGGCAACCCGTTCGAACACCTTCACGGATCGAACCATAACTATGATCATGATGTTTTTTTTCTCCACTCCCGCTTTCTGGCTGGGGATTATGTTTCTTGGTGTTTTTTCAATACAGCTGGGCTGGCTCCCTTCCTCACATTTGACATCGCTGTATCACGACCAGTTGAACACAATAGGTCGTTTTACCGATTATATAAAACATCTGTTACTGCCGGTATTAACCCTTGGACTGCCTCTCGCGGCAACGTTTTTCCGGTACATTCGATCCGGCGTGATCGAGGCTCTTCGATCCGACTATATCCTCGGTGCCCGGGCTCGCGGTATCGGTCATAAAAAGATTCTTTTTCGATATTGCCTGAAAAATTCACTTTTGCCTATTATCAGTCTGCTCGGCGTCATCATACCGGCGCTTTTGAGCGGCGCTGTCATAGTGGAAGTAATTTTCTCGCTTCCCGGCATGGGGCGGACTATGGTCACCGCCGTTTTCGGTCGGGATTATCCCATAATCCTGGCAGCCGGCACGCTTGCCTTTTTTGCGGTGGTCGCCGGAAATATGATCGCAGATATTACTTATTCCATTATTGATCCGAGAATCCGGTACCAAACACGGAAAAACTCATGAAAAGAATTGTAAATATTATCTGCTCGGATAAATCATTGTACGCCGGTTCTATTCTTATCGGAATTATTATTATATTTTCACTAACTGGTCCGTTTTTATCACCGTATAACTACAGTTCACAAAATTTATCCGAAGCGCTTCAATCTCCTTCCATCTCACACCCACTCGGAACCGATTATTACGGCAGAGACGTGTTAGCCCGGATAATGCATGGCGGGCAAATAACACTTGGCATTGCTCTGCTTGCAACAACGATAGCTGTTCTGATTGGTATGACTATCGGTCTCATCTCTGCCTTCGTTGGTGGCTGGCTCGACCGAATATTAATGCGGCTGGTTGATATCATGCTTGGTTTCCCAAAGCTGTTTATCATCTTACTTGTTATCGGTATGGGTTATTCATCAATCGGGCTGATTATTCTGTTCCTCGCAATTTTCTCATGGATGGAAATTGCCCGCATTGTACGCTCTGAAGTTCTTGTCATAAAGGAACAATTATATATAAAATCAGCCGAGGCAATCGGATTGCGGCGCAGGAGAATTATTTTCATACATATTTTGCCCAATGTCATGGGAACAATCATCGTATCGTCGGTGCTGTTAATCTCCACGCTTATTTTAATCGAATCAAGCATCAGCTTCCTGGGGCTGGGCGTTCAGCCGCCGAATGCCAGCTGGGGAACGATTTTAACCGAAGGTCGGATCGATCCGATCGGGACATGGTGGATTTCAGTGTTTTCAGGAATTTTCATTATTGCAGCTATTATTGGCTTTAATTTAATCGGTGATGGTTTACGAAACATTCTTGATCCGAAATTTACCGGGAATTCTTGATGCAAGCAGGGACAACTGCCTCAAAGACATTATTGGAAGTTCAGGATCTCCGGATCGTTTACCAACAGAAAGACACATTTCCCGCTACAGATCAAACCGTTCATGCGGTCAATGGCGTCTCTTTCAGTATCCGGCAAGGCGAAAGCTTCGCGATTGTCGGGAGGTCCGGCTGCGGTAAAACAAGCATCGCAATGTCCGCTCTCGGATTTGTGAAACCTTCAGCTGGAACCATCAGCTTTATGGGGAAGAATATCTGGCAACTCGACCGAAAAGAACTCAGGAGATTAAGACCGCTTATTCAGCCGGTATTTCAGGATTACGGCAACTCCCTGAATCCAAGGATGACCGTTAATAAGATCATCACTGAAGCGCTCCTGGCTCAGCCAAATGACCAGACACAATTAGATGCTGTTATTCAACTCCTTGATTCGGTTGGATTGGATTCCGAAATTCGATGGCGGTTTCCTCACCAACTCAGCGGCGGTCAAAAACAGCGGATCAATATTGCCCGGGCTCTGGCGCTGAATCCCAAACTTCTAATTCTGGACGAACCTGTTTCATCACAGGATTTATCAGCCGGCGTTCAACTGATCGAACTTCTCAACAGGTTGAAACAAACATACGAATTAAGCTATCTGTTAATTTCACATAATCTGTCAATTGTGCGGTTGCTTTCAGATCGAATAGCGATAATGAAGGATGGTGTTTTTATAGAGCGTGGTCCGGCGGAAACATTATTGCAACACCCATCCGATAATTATACAAAAGAATTAATTGATGCTTCTAACCTAACAAATCTTTCTTAAACAGAGCAAGCATGAGCCTTTTAACCGTTGAAAATCTATCTGTTATAAATAGTTCTTCCGGTAGATCTATCAGCATATTAAAGAACATAAGTTTTTCTTTAAATTCCGGTGAAACTCTGGCTGTCATTGGTGAAACCGGAAGCGGAAAAAGCATGCTGTGCAGATCTATTATCGGACTTTTGCCTCCCTGTTTTTCATGCTCCGGCAATATCTGTTATACATCTTCAGACAATACCAAAACATCTATCATAAGCGCTGAAGAATCTGATCTGTTAAATATCCGTGGCAAAGAAATTGGCGTAGTGTTTCAAGAAGCCGTTGCCAGTCTCAACCCGGTCATCCGTTGCGGAAAACAAATTACCGATGTTTTATACGTAAAATCAAAAATCGATAAGAATAAAGCAGCCAAACAAGCCCGGAAATTACTCGAAACTGTCGGATTATCAGAACCGGAACGCATATTTCATGCTTACCCGCATCAGCTGTCCGGCGGTATGGCTCAACGGGTGGCGTTAGCGCTGGCGATTGCCGGTGAACCTCAATTATTAATCGCAGATGAGCCTTCCTCCTCTCTCGACTCCATATCGAAGAAATATTACCTGAATTTGCTGAACCGGTTGAAACAAGAAAATAATCTCACCCTGATTCTGGTTACCCATGACGTCGATGAAGCGCTATCCTTTGCAGATAATATTCTGGTGTTGTATGCCGGTAATATTTCGGAATATGGCAAAACCGGCGAGATCCAAAAAGCGCCGGCTCATCCCTATACCAAAGCTTTACTAAATATCGCCCATGCCTTAAAGGAAAATGACTTACCAACCCCGATCCCCGGTGAAATATCGTCGTTAACAAATCCACCGTCCGGTTGCCGGTTTCATCCAAGATGCCCCAAAGCTCAAGACATCTGTAGATTGAAAGAGCCTTCCTCTATTGACATTTCAGACTATCATTCCGTCCGGTGTTTTTTTCCTGCAGATACAATGTAGTGCCATATCACACTTGTGTCGAAGACATCTCGAGATAATGACATATAAAATATAGTGATTTTTTAACCAAAGGCTGAGTGACTTTGAAGAAATACCGCGCATGGTATTATTACCATCATTCGAATATCAATTGCAAGGATGACGGTAAGCGTTTCGGGTTTTCAGTTCGTTGCGCGAGGAATTAGCCCTGTGGAATCTGCCACAGGGTTAACTATTTGATATTTTCCAGCCGTAGGTTCGCCAGCCCTTGACTTAAGGCGGCGTCAGATGGATTTTTTGAATAAGCGTGAGTGTTTGAGACGACTTGAGTTAAGGGCGATAGTGATCCGACTTAACTCAAGCCTGCCGGCAAAGTTTGGAGATCGGTTTATGTTCTTTGATATGGCAGTCTTAAGTCAAGTTTCGGAATGTAATCTTATGGTGGATTCAGGAATTAATCCGATTATTTCTATGACGCTCAAATTAAACTAAAAAGACTTTATCCGACTTTACAAAATTGACAAGACAGTAGCCTGTTTTATTTGTAGTCACTATTCATAAATTTAATTAACTTTGCGCCGAGCACAGAAGCAAGTTGTCAATATCAGATTAAAATATATGTTACAAGAAAAATTCCGGGAATACTCTCCAAACATTCTGAAAATCTTAGCCCTTTTGGGTCTGGTATATCTGTTTCTGCTAAGTATAACATTAATCGGGGCGTCTTTTAAAATGATGGGAAAAGGGGTTGCAGAAGCTGTGATGCAGACAGTCTCCAACCCGGTTCTGGGATTGGTTGTTGGCATTTTCACAACAAGCCTTGTACAGAGCTCATCTCTTACAACCTCGCTGGTTGTCAGCCTGGTCGCCGGACAGGTTCTGACGATTGACCTGGCAATTCCCATCGTCATGGGTGCAAATATTGGCACCAGTGTAACAAATCTACTTGTTTCGATAGGACATATCCGACGAAGCGATGAATTTGAACGGGCATTGAGCGCAAGTATTGTTCATGATTTCTTTAATGTATTATCAGTAGCCGTGATTTTTCCACTTCAGTTGATGTTCAATGTAATCGGTGTCACGGCAAGAGCTGCGTCGGGACTCTTCGTAAATATCGGCGGGCTGAAATTAGTTAATCCGCTTGGCGCTATTCTAAAACCGGTTGCCAAAGCCATTTTAAGCATTTTCCCAAACTATCCCTGGATAGGTGTTATAATCGCATTTTTCATACTGTTCTTTGCTCTTCGGTATCTTGTGCTTGTTATGAAATCCCTTGTGCTGAAAAAAATCGAAATGTTTTTTGATCAATATATTTTTAAAACGGCATTTCGGGCATTATTTCTGGGAATGCTCTTTACCGCACTGGTTCAGAGTAGTTCAATAACTACTTCACTGGTTGTTCCATTGGCGGCGGCGGGGGTAATAAGCCTTAAAAAAATATTCCCCTATGATCTGGGCGCAAATATCGGAACTACTATTACCGCTTTTTTGGCTTCTCTCGCTACGAATAATCCGGATGCGGTAACAATTGCCTTCAGCCATCTCCTGTTCAATATTATGGGTATAATAATCTGGCTGCCCTTGAAACAAGTGCCGATTAACTTGGCGGTCGTATTTGCCAGGTTGTCTGTCCGGCATCGCTGGATACCGATTGCCTATATATTACTTTTTTTCTTTTTAATGCCATTACTATTAATTTTATTGATGAGGTAAGAATATGTTCAAAGAATTTATAAAAATCTGGAAAAAGCAGAATCTATCTACTCAAATGCTTGAAAAATATCTTAAAACACTCGAAACTGATTACGAAATGTATAAAGAGGCTGTAAGATGCCTGCGGCAATGTGATGATACCGACCTGAAGATCGATATTTATAAAATTGATAAAATAATCAATAAGTCTGAGCGGGAGATACGCAAAAATGTTCTGACTCACTTGTTAATGTTTGATAAATCTGAAATCCCGGCGGGTTTGACTCTGACCAGTATTGTTATCGATATTGAACGCATCGGCGATTATACAAAAAATATTGCAGATATGGCTATGCTTCACCCGAAAAAACTGAGCGCTGGCATTTATGAAGATACACTTATCAGTATAGAAAAGCGTATCGACGGCTTTTTCAAGATTATCCTTGAAGCATTTCCGACATCCGATATAGATATGGCGCGGAAAGTAGTCCGGGGTTACCGTGATGTTTCGAAAGATTGTACGGTAACCACTATATCGTTAATCAAGGGCGAAGGAGATTTTAGTGTATCTGATGCTGTTACACTGGGACTCTATCTCCGGTTTTTAAAGCGGGTTGGCGCACATCTGTTCAATATTTGTACCAGCATTGTGAACCCGTTTCACAGAATAGGTTTTTCAGAGAAAAAGAATAATCAAATATAGGGTGGTATCTTGTCAATTAGTGTTACAAAACGAAGTGAAGATTATGCGCGGTGGTACACCGACGTTGTACAGAAAGCAGAATTAGCCGATTACGGTCCTGTTAAAGGAACCATGGTCATTCGCCCATACGGCTATGCTTTATGGGAAAATATCCGAAATATTGCCGACCGAATGTTTAAAGAGACCGGGCATGTAAACGCCTACTTCCCAATGTTCATCCCGGAAAGTTACATGAAAAAGGAGGCGGAACATGTAGCGGGTTTCGCTCCCGAATGTGCCGTTGTCACCCACGGTGGCGGTAAAAAACTTGATGAACCTCTTTACATCCGCCCAACTTCAGAGACTATCATCTGGTCGATGTACAAAAAGTGGATAAAATCATATCGCGATCTGCCTATATTGATCAACCAGTGGGTAAATGTCGTACGGTGGGAAATGCGCACCCGCCTGTTTCTCAGAACTACTGAATTTCTCTGGCAGGAAGGTCACACCGCTCACGCCACATATAAAGAAGCGGAAGAAGAAGCCCTGAAAATGATCGAGATTTACAGACAACTGGCGGAAGATTATATGGCTATGCCGGTGTTTGTCGGTATAAAAACCGACGCCGAGAAATTTGCCGGCGCCGTTTATACCTATACAATTGAAGCAATGATGGGCGACTTGAAAGCCCTGCAGTCCGGCACATCTCATAATCTCGGACAGAATTTCGCCAAAGCTTTCGACGTCACATATCTTACGAAAGAAAATAAACTTGAATATGTTTACGCCACCAGCTGGGGAGTCAGCACGCGTCTTGTCGGCGGCGTCATCATGACCCACGGTGACGATAAAGGGCTGATACTACCGCCTAAAATTGCGCCGTATCAGCTTGTTATTATCCCGATATGGAGAAACGACGAGCAGAAAGCCCGTTTAATGGAAGAGGTGTCAAAAATCACGCTTCAATTCAAAAAAGAGGATATCCGCTATATCGTCGATGATAACGAGCAGTATTCTCCGGGCTGGAAATTTAATCAATGGGAAATGAAGGGTGTACCGCTGCGACTCGAAATCGGACCCAAAGATCTGGATAAAAAACAGGTTGTTCTGGTTCGCCGCGACACCGGGACCAAACAATTTATCCCTATTGAAAAGCTGTTTTCTGTTGTTACAAATCTCCTGCAGGAAATCCAAAATAATCTCTTCCAACGGGCACTGGAATTCCGCAATCAGCACACCCACGAAGTAGAAAATTACGAGGATTTTAAGAAAATCATTAGCGATGGCGGATTTGTAAAGGCATTCTGGGCTGGCGATGGAAAAATGGAAGCCAAAATTCAGGAAAAAACCAAGGCAACCATCCGCTGTATTCCTTTTAAACAAGACCGGCAAGGCGTCTGTTTCTATACCGGCAAACCATCCAAAACAGTTGTTATATTCGCAAAATCATATTAACCTTTACTGATCTAACATAGAGAGGCGCGAACCGGTTATAAACCGCCGATTATTTATTTGTAACAAACACCGTAAAAATGTAATCTATAGCGACGATATGACACTCATCAAAACAGAAGCGCTCGTTTTAAAAACCATTCCCTTTCAGGAAACCAGCAGTATTGTCAGACTGTTTACGAAAGAGCAGGGAAAAATTTCCGTGATTGCCAAAGGCGCCCGGCGTATGAAAAGCGCCTTAAGAGGATACCTTGAGCCGCTGAACTATATTGAAGCAATATATTATTTTAAAATCACCAGGGATATTCAAACACTCAGCAAAGTTGACCTGCTTCAGTCATTTTTTTCAAACACCCGCGATATCGAATGTACTCTTTACGGAACCGCCGTTCTTGAGGTAATCGACAAAGTAGTTCGTGACCATCAATATGATGATGAGATTTTTTATTTAGCCGTTCAGATTCTGAAGAACATGGATTTACACGCCGATCAATGTATAGTCCTGTTTGCGGATTTTTTATTAGCGGTGGCTGATATTCTCGGATATAAACTCGATACGTCTGTCTGTTCTCAGTGCAAGGCTCGCTTAAAAACCGCAATCTATAATCCCGGCTCGGGGCGGTTGATTTGTCGGGACTGTGGCAGATATACTTCTTCGGCATATAAATTGTCAGAACATGAGATACAATTTTTAAACGATCTTCCCGGGTGTAATTTTGATATAGAGGTAAACATATCGGTAGAACCGTCAGCTGCGGAACGTATAACGCAATTACTGATCAAATATCTTTCTTATCATCTTGATTACCCATTGAATCTCAAGAGCCTGTCGCTTTTATCGGAAATAAGTCAATAGGATCACAGATGCGCTATTATAATTATCAGAAACATTCGGGATTTGGCAATCAGTTTATACGACCGCGCTTATCCAGCGGCGCCATAAAAAATATTATCATTGCCAATATTGTCGTGTTTATTTTCATGTTCCTGTTCCAATCCGAGCGGTTCTTTCTGTATTATTTCGGGCTGGTGCCCAAATTCGTCTGGAGCCGCGGCTTTGTCTGGCAACTCTTTACATATATGTTCATTCACGGCGGATTCGGTCACATTTTTTGGAATATGCTTATACTCTGGATGTTCGGAACCGAGATCGAATCTCATTGGGGTAAAAAAGAATTCTACAAATACTATTTCCTCACCGGCGTAGGATCAGGCATTATCACGTTTATTTTCAGTCTGAATTCCTCCATTCCGGTAGTGGGCGCCAGCGGCGCTATTTATGGCGTCCTGGTAGCCTTTGCCCTGTTGTTTCCCGAACGGCGGAT
>JAGLWX010000407.1 GCA_023133185.1 Fidelibacterota bacterium | reverse complement strand
GTAAGAGAAGGATTTATTGCCATGGCGCGGGAAGAACCCGAACGGATGGTCATAATCGATGGCAGCCGTTCTTCTGAAGAAATATCCAAAGAGATATGGAACCATGTAAAATCAATAAAGAGTGAGAAAATAAAATGAAAACCGTTAGATCTCAGCAAACTAAAATACTGATCATTTTACTGATTTCAGTAACGGTGATCTTTGCAGTTAATAAAACCAATCTCTATAAGGAGATATCAAACTCTATTCGATTGTATAACGAAGTTTATCGCCGGCTGTTTACGAATTATGTCGATCCGATAAAGGCTGAAAAATTTGTTGAAACCAGCATCCGCCATATGATGAAGGAGTTGGATCCCTATACGGTTTTTATGACCGAAGATGAGAAAGAGCCCCTGGAAACCTTAACAAAAGGTAGTTACGGAGGCGTTGGACTGCGTATCAGCATGCGGAAAGATACCTTGACGGTTATTTCTCCGATGGAGGGGAGTCCGGCGAGCAGGGCGAATATTTTTCCCGGGGATCAGGTGCTGAAAATCGATTCCGTTTCAACAATTGGACTTGATCTTAATAAAGCCGCAAAAATGATCCGTGGCAAAATCGGTACAAACGTAACACTCACAATTCGCAGACCGGGCGTTCATGGACTAAACGAATATACGCTGACGCGAGATAATATCAGTGTAAACGATGTGAGCTATAGTGGGATGCTGCAGGATCATATCGCTTATATCCGGCTGTCAGGGTTTTCAAAAGGCGCTTCGATGGAAGTTCGCCAGGCAATTTCTTCGCTGAGAAAAGAGGATAAACGCATTCAGGCGCTGATTCTGGATTTACGCGGAAATCCGGGAGGACTGTTATCCGAAGCATTAGCTGTTTCGGAATTATTTACCGAGCCTAAAGATACTCTTTTATTCACAAAAGGACGCACTCAGGTTGCGAACAGAGTGTTTGTTTCACGTCAGAAACCATACTTATCACGTGACATAAAAATTGCCGTATTGGTGAATAGGGGCAGCGCCTCAGCCAGCGAGATCGTCGCCGGTGTGATCCAGGACCTGGATCGCGGCATCGTCATCGGTGCGCCCAGTTTCGGCAAAGGACTCGTTCAGACAGTTTTTAGAATTGATAAGACTCATTCGGTGAAAGTCACGACGGCAAAATATTATATTCCCAGCGGAAGACTGATCCAGAAACCGGATTATCTGAACAACCCCGAACTGGTCGAAGAACATGTTTCCGGCGATACCTTGTTTTACTCGAAAAATGGTCGCATGCTGAAAGGTGGCGGAGGAATCGTTCCTGATATTGAAGTAAAAGTGGAATCACTGCCCGACTATGTCCGCGAACTCTGGCGCCAGAATATGTTTTATTCGTATGCGATCAAATACAAATCGGAGCAAGGTGATATTTCAATACCGGTTGTAGTTGATAAAAAGATCATTGATGATTTCGAGACTTATCTGGATGAAGACGAATTTTCCTATTACAAAAAGAATGAGAAAAAACTACGGAATCTCGAAAAGGAATTGCTTAAAGAAGAGCATTTCAAAACTGTCCGAAATCCCTTTGCTCTGTTTTATGCTGTATATGATTCGATTAAGGTATCGGATTTCGATTCAAATCTGTCATATATCAAACGCGGTCTCACCAGCGAAATTTCCACTCTTGCCGGTGGTTTGACGGAACGGATTAAAAATGATCTCGATAGCGATCCCGTCATTGAAAAAGCCCTTAATGTCATAGTAGATGAGATCGTATATCAAACAACGCTCGGATATGCCTATTAATAGATTATTCCTTCCTAGCCATAAATGGCTGGGCTATTGAAGTGAGAAATGTTAGTTAATAATTATAGAGGAGTTCTAATTGAAAAAACGTAATCATCTTAAACATATAGTATTATGTTCATTTATTTTTCTTCGGATTCTGTTTGCCGATACAACGGATGTCTTTAATCGGGTTAATTCAATTTCAGAATCTCTTAAAAAACAATATTGTCCCGATAAACGCACTTCTGTCTGGCTGATTGAACCTCAGTATGAAGATGATCAATACATCCTCCGGGGTGAGACCGACAATAAACCGGCGCAAATGGAATTGTATCGACAAATAGAAAACGCTCTTCCGGAAATCCATTTTCAAAGGGATGTAAAATTGCTTCCCGATGACGTTATGGACGGTATTATTTTTGCCGTTCCAAAAAATTCAATCGCCATTTTGCGTCGCAGTCCATCAGTAACTGAAGAAATGGTTACCCAGACATTAAGAGGACTGCCGCTGGATATTTTGAAGAAAGAACGCGATTTTTATTTTGTCAGAACAGATGATGGTTATCTCGGCTGGGTATCCGATGACCGGGTTATTGAGGGTGATAAAACTTTTAAAGAGGAGTGGGAAAGCAGCCCGAAGGTAGTATTTGTTGACCTGGAAGGCGTCGTCTATTCGAAACCAACGAAGAAAGCTATGCCGGTCAGTGATGTGGTGATGGGAAACCGGTTTAAACTAATTGAGAAAAGACGTAAATGGACAAAAGTCGCTTACGCTGATGGTCGAATGGGATATATCCGCAGCAAATCGTTACAGGATTTTGATGACTATTTAAAAAATCCGCTTATTCCGGAAAATGTGATCAAAACAGCCTATACATTAGTTGGACGACCTTATATTTGGGGCGCCGCTTCGCCGAAGGAGATGGATTGCAGTGGTTTCACTCAAATTGTTTTCCGGCAAAACGGCTATGTCCTGCAGCGGGACGCCAGCATGCAGGTGTTTGAAGGCGTGACGGTCGATACAACGAATTTTCCGAACAACCTGAAGCCAGCAGACCTGATATTCTTCAGTCCTTATCCGGATCGGATCACTCACGTGGGACTTTATATCGGCGATTACCGGTTTATCCACTGCTCCGGAAGAGTCCGAATCGACAGTTTTAATCCGGAAGATTCCAATTATAATAACTATCGTCGTCATAGTATCCGGGCTGTTCGGCGAATTATAGAAGACTAATCGGCTTATAAATATTACGATTAAGTCCGTCGTAATTAGAGCAAAAAATACTCAGAACTAATCTTGATTCTTGAATCTTGCGTCTATTAGGGTTGCTTGCTTCTTTACGTGCAAATGTTTACATTTATTTTCGCATAACATGAACAGGATTTTTAATAGTCCATGAATTCGTTTAAAGGCAGCATATTTGTTTATCGAGAAATTAAAAAAAT
>JAGLWX010000406.1 GCA_023133185.1 Fidelibacterota bacterium | reverse complement strand
GTCAGGATAATTGATGTTGAGACTTCTAAACTGATGGCAAATAAAGATAAGATGTTTAGGACTTCTGATATATTCCAGATTCTTGAAGGGGCGCCGGGACTGGTTGATAATTTAATGCAGCAGTTCACCGCTAAAAAAGGATTGGCATTGGGCGGCAGTAAAGTCACTGTCGGATTCACTAAACTTGGCAGGGTAAAACTGATCTTATCGGAACCAAACGTTCAACTTATAATCGATGGTGAATCCCGTGGATATATTCCAAAGAACGTAATACCGATACAACTGTCTGAGGGAATCCACGATATATCAGTTTATAAGGATGGGTTTAAAGAATGGACCGAATCCATTAATGTTATTCCCAATACTACAATAGAACGGAATGTGCAATTAGAACAAATCGGAGAATCGGTTCAGACAGTTCTGGATTGGGCAATGCTGACAATAACGACCCAACCTGAGAATGCCGTGGTAATAATTGACGGCATCGAATATGGACAAACCTATTTTGTCGGTGATGTAATGCCTGGTAAACATACTCTGAAGTTGTCAAAACCGTTGTATTATGATTTTATTAAGGAGATTGAACTCAGTCCGGGTGATATGCTCAATTTGGATGAGGTTCTAAAACCTAATTTTGGTTCCGTCGCAATTAATACAAATCCACCAGGAGCAACAATAATAATTAATGATAAAATTGAAATGATGAAAACGCCCTATAAAATCGCACGCCTGTTATCCGGTCAACATACATTAAAGCTGACATTACCAGAGTATCGCGATTATGAAACAACAATGCTCATAGATGATGGCAAGGAATCTGTTTTAGATATTGAATTAGTACCGGCATTTGGGTATTTAAATCTTTCTTCGATACCATCTGAGGCTGAAGTAATGATTGGTGATCAAATAGTTGGTAAGACCCCAATAAAAGACTATAAACTCATGTCCGGTGAACATCTTATTAATGTACGTTCAGATTATTATAAAGAAGTACAGGAAATAATAACAATTGAAGATGGCAAGACTCTGGGTAAAGGTGTCGATCTACCACCCAATTTCGGGAGGTTATCTGTACAGGCAGCGCCCAAAGGCTCTAAAATCTACATTGACGGTAAGTTCCGTGGAAATTCACCGGCAGTAATAGAACCTGTTCTGGTCGGCTCTCATAAAGTATTAATAGAGAATGGAAAGCACTATCGACCGGATGAGAGAACAGTATTCATTGGTCTGGATCAGACTGAAGTGATTCAGACATCGCTAAAAGAATTGGTCGGGCAACTGATGGTTTCTACTAATCCACCAGGCGCAAAGATCATTATTGATGGTGAATACTATAAGTTGAATAACGGCGTGATTGCAAAAACCCCAATAAAACTGGCGAAAGTGTGGGCGGGAAAAAGGACAATAACCTTTGATATACCGGGATACTCTGAAGGCAAGACTGAGGTCAATGTCAAAGAAGATCAAATTAATGTTGTAAAAATAACCCTGGATAAAATAGTTTTCATTAAGCCCCGTAAAAATGCCCTGTGGCGATCTGCATTCGTACCGGGATTCGGGCAATTTTATGAGGGGAGATATACACATTCTGCTATTTACCTCATATCAGAAGCAGCGTTACTTAAATCACTTTTCGACTTAAAAGACACTCACAGTGATTTACAAAATGAATATGATGCTATCAGGTTGGATTACGAAAACTTAAACGGAACAGTAGAAGAAATCCGAAATGCCTGGAGAGACGTCGAACGAGCATACAAACAGATGTATGACAACTATAAGATTCAGCAAATTGTTGTTGGCTCAATGATCGGTATTTATATTTGGAATGTAATTGACTCGTGGATATTCATGCCTAAAATTGAAGAGAAGAAGATACACACCTCATTATACAAAACTTCTGATGGAATAGGAATAAATCTGGGATTTTCACTACCATGATAAAACTTAATCATATAGTGTTCATCACAATTGCGAGCATATTCTTTGCATGCTCTCCAAACGATGATCTTCTGCCTCCAACTAATCCATTCGATCCCGATAATCCGGATTATGAACTCCCACAAGCCAGTATAACCGGAACGGTCTTTTATGGTGAAGTAATTGATACAACTTCAGCCACACTCACCTGGATAGGAAATGCAACGGCGTATGAATACAGTTACCGATTAAACGAGAATGCCTGGTCTGATTGGACAAGGGATACCAGTGTGACCCTACGATATTTGGACGAAGGGAATTACCAGTTTGAAATAAAAGCCCGGACTAATCAGACGGTGCCAGTCGAAGGTGATGCGAATGCGTTTCACTTTTCGGTGGATGCCGTTAAAGGACCGGCTATGATGGTTTGTCCCAGATATAAAGAAGTATCCGTTGGAGAGGAATTTGAAATTGAAATCCTGGCTGAAGAAGTAGAAAACGTAATGGGCGCAGAAATTGAATTGACCTTCGATCCTTCTATCATTCAGGTAAAAGATGTTATTTACGGGGCATTCATGTTTGATGGTGGAGATTTATCAGTTACCTTCAAAGAGATTGATAATGAAAATGGAAAAGCAGGAGTAGTGTTAGTCAGGACATCGAATACCAGTCCGACGGTTTCTGGTACAGGTACTTTGGCTGTTCTGGAAATTAAAGGTCTTACTTCAGGTATAACTCAGATTGGTTTTACAGATAATTGTACTTTCAGAGATGAAAATAACAATGTTGTCGAAATTGAAGAAAAGACAGTTGGGATTTTAAAGATTGAGTGATGAGATAAGAAAATGGATAATGGTTTAAAAGTATATTTCATGTCATCACGAAGCGGTAAACCACTACGTTTTATTCAAAAAAAGGACGATAAATCGCCCTGTTATGGAAACAGCGCCATTTCCCCAATGGGATTCCTGCGGAAATGGTGGTTTCTTTGATAATTGTACTGATTTATCAGTTCAGAAAGATCTAAGCCGTATGATAGCATTTTTCCTGTCATATTCTAACAGTCTTATAAAACACGCACAGGTTGTGCGAGAATTGGAAAAAGAATTGGGCAATACCTCTAAAAGAGTGTAATAACTGATGTGTAACTTTGAGGAAGAACAAAATATGGTTCTGCTTTTCCATCCCGGCGGATGTCTGGTGAAAAGAGCTAAGATTTTAAAAGATTGAGATTTTAGAATGAAAACACTCCAACTTTTTTCAAACCCACCGGAATCAATTCCAGCTATTTCAGCATTCTATTTAGCGGATTTAGGAGAAGCTCTTGGTAAACAGGAACTTTTCATTAAACAGTCGCCCCAGAAACTAAAAGCCCTGCGCGAGCATGCTCTGATAGAAAGCGCAATTTCTTCAAACAGAATCGAAGGAGTTGAAATAGACAAATCAAGGGTGGCAACAGTTATATTAGGGAAACCGCTTTTAAAAGACCGCCGTGAGGAAGAAGTAAGCGGTTACAGGGATGCTCTGAATTTAATTCACACAAAGAAGAAACTTATTTCTCTGAGCGAAGAGACTATTAAAAAGTTTCACAATTTGATCAAAAGCGATATGTGGGATTCGGGAAAATATAAAGAAAAACCGGGCGAAATTATCCAGACCTATCCCAATGGCAATGTAAGAATTCGCTTTAAAACCGTTAGTCCGGACAATGTTGATCACTACATCAAAAAGTCGATCAAACTTTATAATCAATGTCTTAGAGAACGCTATATTCACCAACTGATTGCAATTGCGGCATTTAATCTCGATTTTCTGTGTATCCATCCCTTTCGCGACGGAAACGGTCGCGTATCCCGCCTGCTGTTCCTGTTGCAATGCTATCAAGCCGGCTATAAAGTTGGAAGATATATCAGTCTGGAACGATTGATCGAAGAGAATAAAAAACGCTATTATGAAACGCTGGAGCTGAGTTCAAAAAGCTGGCACGAGGGAAAACATAATCCCTGGCATTATATCAATTTTCTGATGTATATACTGAAAAGCGCATACCGGGAATTCGAGAAACAAGCCGGACGAATAACTTATGTAAAAGGTGAAAAAACAGAGCTGATTATCAATGCCATTGAAAAAACTTTGGGAAATTTCCATATTTCAGAAATTCAAAGAAAGTGTCCGGGCGTGAGCATTGACCTCATCCGCAAAACGTTGAAATCTCTACAAAAAGATAAAAAAGTAAAGTGCCTTGGCAGAGGACAAAGCGCTCAATGGCAGAGGACAAATAGATGGGAATAGGTAATACCTAATGATATAGGTACTGAAGCGGGTAACAACTGATGTGTAACTTTGAGGAAGATTTAAAGAATGAAACATGTTGACACGAAGCGGTAAACCACTACGTTCTATTCAAAAAAAGGACGATAAATCGCCCTGTTATGGAAACAGCACCATTTCCCCAATGGGATTCCTGCGGAAATGGTGGTTTCTTTGATTAATTGTACTGATTTATCAGTTCAGAAAGAAGACCTTACACAAAATATGGTTCTGCTTTTCCACCCCGGCGGATGTCTGATGACAAGCGGTTCGGTGAAATTCAACATAGTGCTTTTCTCGATAAGATCCCGATAGGAAGCGCTTTATAAGTAAAGGAAATAACATGACAGGAAAAACATACAAATCGATTTACTACCATATTGTCATCATAACAAAAGGTAGGCAGAAGTTTCTGAAAGGAGATATAAAGGAAAAGGTTAATCATTTTATATGGAATAAGTGCAAGAAACTTGGATTGTATTTGCATAGAATTGGCGGTATTGAAGACCATTTACACATGTTGATATATATTCCACCGAAAATGGCTGTAGCAAAGGCAGTGGGACAATTAAAGGGTTCATCTTCGTACTTTATTAATCAGGAATGCATTGGTGATGACATTCTCTACTGGCAAAAAGGATACGGTGTTTTGACTGTTTCAAAAGAGAATTATCAGAGAATATACGATTATGTTAAAAACCAGGAAGAACATCATAAAGAACAGGAAGTCTGGGAAGATTATGAGGAGATTAATAGTGAGGATTGATAAAAGTAGAAATAATGCGTCGTATGCTGACTGTCAACAAAGCGATAAATCACCCTGTTATGGAAACAGCGCCATGGTACAACGAAGCGATAAACCACTACGTTCTATTCAAACAAAGGACGATAAATCACCCTGTTATCTCGGAACAGCACCATTTATGGTGGTTTCTTCGACTGATTGTACTGATTTATCAGTTCAGAAAGAAATCTGATGACAAGAGCGGTTCATGAAGAAAAGAGATGGAGTAGATGAATATTTTTAGATACGGTATGTTGACACGAAGCGGTAAACCACTACGTTCTATTCAAAAAAAGGACGATGAATCGCCCTGTCATTTCGAAACAGCGCCATTTCCCCAATGGGATTCCTGCGGAAATGGTGGTTTCTTTGATTAATTGTACTGATTTATCAGTTCAGAAATAAGTCTTATAACAAGAGCGGTTCATGAAGAAAAGAGATAGAGTAGATGAATATTTTTAGATACGGTGTTTTAACACGAAGCGGTAAACCACTACGTTCTATTCAAACAAAGGACGATGAATCGCCCTGTTATGGAAACAGCGCCATTTCCCAAATGGGATTCCTACGGAAATGGTGGTTTCTTCGATTAATTGTACTGATTTATCAGTT
>JAGLWX010000405.1 GCA_023133185.1 Fidelibacterota bacterium | reverse complement strand
ATAGCGACCGCTTGTCTGTGATTCTGTCCGTTTATCAAATTTCACGTTACATATAAGAGTTAAATTGAATATATTATTCATGCGTTTTTTGTAAACACATAATACTGAATAATTCGCTTATGTATATTTCAAAACTTTCACTCTACGGCTTCAAATCGTTTTCCAGAAAATCGGAAATCCATTTCGGTAAAGGAATAACAACGGTTGTTGGACCAAATGGTTGCGGTAAAACCAATATCGTCGATGCCATTCGCTGGGTAATCGGCGAACAGAAATCGAGTGTACTCAGGGCTGACCGGAATACCGATATAATTTTTAACGGCACCGCTACCCGCCGCCCGCTGAATCTGGCGGAAGTGTCGCTGACCATTCATAACGTCAGCGGCAAACTTTCTCTACCTTATTCGGATATTATTATTTCACGTCGTGTCTATCGCAATGGCGAAAGCGAATATTTTATCAATAACAATCTCTGCCGCCTTAAAGATATAACCGATCTGTTTATCGATACCGGCATGGGAGCCAACGCTTATTCCATCATCGAATTAAAGATGATCGAAGATATGCTCAGTGAAAATCCGGAGGAACGTAAACGTCTCTTTGAGGAAGCCGCCGGCGTCAATAAATACCGTGTCCAGCGTAAAGCTGCCCTGCGTAAGCTGGAAGCGACCAAAGACGATTTAACCCGCTTGCATGATATTATCTCCGAAGTTGATGCAAAAGTCAAAAATTTACGGCGACAACTGAAGCGATATGAAAAACATCAGGAAATTACTCAGAAATTGATTGAATCCGAAGTGCAGCTGGCAAGCCGGAAAGTCGCTAATATCAAGACTTCCCTGGATCCTATTGAGGAACGCCTGAAAAATGAACGGCAGAAATTGAATCAGGTAATGACCGATCTGGGCAATAAAGAAGAAATCTGGAACACCAAACAGAAAGAATTTGAAGAGCAGGAAAATATTCTGGACGAGAAAAACCGTGAACTGGCTGGAATCCGGGAGGAACATAATAAGTATCTGACCGAGGAACTGGTTTTAAAAGAACAACTTCGTAACATCCAAGAGAACATATCCCGTCTTCAAAATGATATTCGGCAGTATGAAAAAACTGTAGCGGATAACCGGCAGAGAGAAATTCATCTGAAAGAACAATATGCAGAGATCCAAAAAGCGCTGGAACATAAACGTGAATCGTTTAAAATAATCGAAGGAAAAAGTGAGGAAATTGAGCAACAATATTCCGTAATAAATTCTGAAATCCAGGTTCTGCAGGAAAAACGTTTTGGCTTTTTAAAGCAACAGGCTGAATACAGCGCCCGTCACGGCAGTCTTCAGGATAATATCACCCAACGGGAAAATGAGCTGGAGTCGATTGAAAAACAGCTCAACGTTGAGCATGAGAATGAGCAAAATATTTCCGTTATACTTGATCAGGTTCGGAAATCCATCGAAGTTCTTACGAATGAAATTGATAATCATCGGGAAAATCTTGAGGAATTTGACATCCGGTATAGTCAATTCCTTAATTCCGAACGTGATTTGCAGAATGAACGACGCCAGGTAGAATCAAAATTAGATCGCTTAAATAATCAAATACAGTTTTACAGCGGTATTATTCAAACAAAAGAAGGGTTCAGTCCCGGATTACAATATGTGCTCGATAATTTGAACGATTTTTCAGGAATCAGGGGCGCATTATCGGATCTCCTGTCGGTCGATCCGAAATATTACCTTGCCGTCGAAGCCGTTATCAAGGATATTTCACGATTACTGGTAGCCGACCATAAGAAAGCAGCGCTCGAAACACTCGAAAAACTGGCGCTGACCGGCAAGGGTCGGGTTTCTATAATACCGCTTGATGTAAAATTTCAAGTAGAATCAAGCGCATCAGCTAAGAATCTGACTCCGCTGACAACCTATATAAAATGTGATAACTCACTTGATTCACTAAAAGAATTTTTATTCCGGCAGATATTTTGTTGTGAAGATAGCAAATTTGATCAATTGATCGAAGATCCGGCGCTGCAAGATGTTTCTCTTGTCTCTGATAAAGGACGATTCCGGGACGCCAACGGTTTCTTCTCAGGAGGTTCGGAATCTTCGGAATCCGGTATGCTGATCGGACGTTCGGAAAAATTGTACCGGTTTGAGCAGGAAGCGGATTCGGTAGGAAACGAGTTACGGGGAATTCAAGCCCAAATAGAAAGCGTTCAGGGTGATATTGCAAAAACATTGAATGAAAAGAAGACGCTATCACAGAAAATAAAAGAGCAGGAACAAGAACTTCGTGATCTTCAGGAGCAATCGCGTCAGAATGAATCCAAATATTTGGAAACCAAAAGCATTCAAAAAACCCTTGAGGATAATCGCATCTCTCTGAAAGTGTTGATTGAAAATTTCAAAGAGAGAATGACGAGAGAAGATCCGGAGAAATCAAATCTTGATACGGATATAAAGACAATTGAAGGAAAAATAGCGGAAAAGAGAGAAGCGGCATCATCTGTCAAGACTGAATTTGATCAGGTTGTTTCCGAGCGACAAAATCGGAGAATCGAGCTGATCAATCTTGAGAATAAATTCAGAAATGTTGCCGATAGCCAGGAAATTGCAGGAAGATCTATCAAGAAGGCGATAGAAAATAAAGAAGTTTCGTTAATTGAAAAAGAGAAGGATGATAAGATTGCAGTTGATATTCAATCTAAAATCCAGGTGAATCTACAACTGCTGAATGAGATTCAGGAAAAGGTGACTGCTGCGGAAAAGCATATTGAAGAGTTTCGTGACGCCTTTCAGGGAATTAGAGCGAGCATTCAGGAATTAAATGAACAGTTGTACCAGTTGCGTCGCAATAAGGAAATATTGACCGATTCAATCAGTCAACAGGAATTAAAAAAATCAGGATTTAATGCGACAATTAATGAGATTCAATCGGTACTTTTTGAGAAATACAATCAACAAATTCCGGAGCAGCTTCCGGAAGAACTTACTTCTGTTGAAGAAATCCAGCGTGCTGTTGACCGTTATAAACGGAATCTCGAATTGATCGGAATGGTCAATATGGCGGTTAAAGATGAATACGAGGAAGAAAATTCACGTCTTAAGTTTCTGATAGAACAACGTGACGATCTGATCAAGTCGGAAAAAGGACTCAGCGAGGTTATTCTTCAAATTGACAAAATTGCCCGGGAACAATTTCTTGAAACCTTTGAGAAGATCAGACAAAATTTCAAATCAACATTTTCTATATTTTTTGATGGAGGAGAAGCTGACCTGAAAATAATCGGTGACAGCGATCCACTGGAAGCTCAGATTGAAATATGGGCATGTCCCAGCGGAAAAAAGATGCGGTCGTTGAAAATGTTATCCGGTGGTGAAAAAGCATTGACGGCGATTGCGCTGCTGTTTGGTATCTACCAGGTAAAACCCAGCCCCTTTTGTATTCTTGATGAAGTAGATGCGCCGCTGGATGATCA
>JAGLWX010000404.1 GCA_023133185.1 Fidelibacterota bacterium | reverse complement strand
TTACCCATAATAAATCAACAATGAGTATTGCCGATTCCCTTTATGGCGTTACAATGGCGGAAAGCGGGATTTCTCAGATTGTATCCGTAAAATTGGAGTAGTTATGAAAACAAAAACCTGCCTAATTGCTATGATAATGTTTGTATCGATCATAACGCCTGTATTTGCCGTTGATTTTGATCTTGATTACGCAGTATTTCGCGGATCCGACAATAATGATATCGTTGAAGTATATTTGATGATTCCGAGGACTTTATTTGAATTTTCCAAAGTTGAAAATGCTTATCGATCTAATGGACATATCAGGATAGCATTTGCCCAAAACGATACCGTCAGAGATATGAAGGAATGGAGCATTGTTGATCAGGCAAATGAATTGATAAATATTTCCGATGCTCAGAAAATTCCCGAGATGATAACAGTGTCGATGCCGGAAGGAAAATTTCGGATTATTGCGATAGTGATGGATCTGACATCGAAGAAAAAATACAGGAAGGAGAAACTTGTCGATCTGAAAAAATATTCCCGTTCAGAATTACAAATAAGTGATATCCAATTAAGCGCTCAGGTTTCAAAAACGGCGACACAAAATAAATTCAGCAAATACTTCGGATATGATATTATTCCAAATGCAAGTAATATATTTGGATCACAAAATAAGAAGATCCACGGATTCTGCGAGGTGTACAATTTAGATTATGACAAATCCAGTGACGGTAAATATAAAGTGCAGTATTCCATTACGGATTTGAATGGTAATATTGTTACTTCGCTCGATTGGATGCCGAAGAAAAAACCCGGCACATCCGCTGTTGAGTTGAATTCGATAGACATTCAAGACCTGAGTTCCGGTCTTTATGATTTTAAAATTACTGTTATTGATGAATCCGTAAATCAGCAATCCGAGTCCGTGAAGCGTTTCTATATAATGAAAAACGATCGTGAAGAATTGTTCGCAAAGACTCTTGAAGAGTCAAACCTGTCGGCGTTAACAGAAAAACAGTTGGATGAGATATTTGGACCGATGAAATATTATGCCATCGATAAAGAGATTAGACGGTATCGAAAATCCGATATTGAAGGGAAACGCAATATCATTTCAAAATTCTGGATTCGACGGGATCCGGATCCTTCCACTCCAATTAACGAAGCCCAGGCTGAATTTCAGCAGCGTCTTCAATATGTTGACGGACAATTTTCAACTCCGCGTCGAAAAGGCTGGAAGACCGATCTGGGGCGCGTTTTCTTGATCTATGGGGCGCCATCCGAAATTGAACGATGTCCGAGCTCAATCGAAGCCAAACCATACCAGGTCTGGCATTATTATGAGATTGAAGGCGGCGTTCAATTTATTTTTGTAGATAAAACCGGATTTGGACAGATGGAATTAGTTCATTCTACCGCCCGTAATGAGCTACAGGATTATCAATGGCAACGCTGGGTTTCTCCGACATCAAGTTCTATGGATCAATATCGTTATTAACACTATCATTGAGAATCGGCTGAGATACGACGGGCAACAGTCATAGACAAGAAATAAATGGAATCACCAGGTATTCACAGAACAGATGTGAATTCTTCACTACTGTTAAAATTGACCGGGAATATGAAAATCAGATTTATCAATGACATTTTTCGGGGTATTTCATCGTTATTATTTCCGGTAACGTGTATTGTATGCAAGCTCAGAATGAACGAAACACAATCTTTAGTTTGCGAATCATGCTGGCAAAATTTATCATACCTTAGTCCCGATATCATTAAAAGCAAGCCCGTCCCGGATAACATAGATATGATGATTCCGGTATTTGTATTTGATGAATTAGTTCAGACAATTATTCATTTTTTAAAATATAATGGTTTCAAATCACTTGGTATTGAACTTGGTAAAAAGGTCTCAACAAAAGTAAAAGACCAGATTCCTGCTTCTAATGAAACTGTGTTGATACCGGTTCCGTTACATCCGGTTAAATACCGCGAACGCGGATATAATCAATCTTATTACATTGCAATTGGAATTGCTGAAATCCTTGGTTTAACTATTTATAGGCGCTTGCTAAAGCGTGTTAAAAACACTGAAACCCAAACCCAATTATCGGCAAACGAAAGACAACAAAACATGCAGGATGCATTTGAAATTGCCGATGGGGTTGATTTATCAGGGATACAATGCGTTGTTCTTATCGATGATGTATTTACGACCGGCTCGACATTAAATTCCGCTGCAGGCATCCTGAAGAAACATGGTGTTAAAAGAGTGATTGGTGTAACAGTTGCAGCGCCGATATAAATTTCTCCATATTTTTCTTGAATAATATCGTTGAAAAAGGTAAAATTCCGGTTGTTTTAAATTCTAATTAAAGGTGAAATATGGCACGGCTAACAATTGATGATTTACAAGTGAATGGTAAAAAAATATTGGTACGCGTGGATTTTAATGTGCCATTGGATGAAAAACAAAATGTTACCGATGATTTTCGAATTCGTGCTGCTCTTCCAACAATCAATAAATTATTAAATGATGGCGGTAGAGTTATCTTAATGTCCCATCTTGGACGACCAAAAGG
>JAGLWX010000403.1 GCA_023133185.1 Fidelibacterota bacterium | reverse complement strand
CCGATTGTGACGGACTGATCATTCGATATGATGGGAAGTTTTTTAGTACTGCTGATTTTTAAAATTGCATTTTTGCTGGTGATTAATCCAGGATAAATAAGAGAACTTCTATATTTTTATGATCAAAATTAAAGGGGAATGTTTTGCCTACAGAATTCGCATCACAAACATTAATCCTCAAATGGATCTGAGAGTGGATTAGATGAACATTGTCATTGCCATCATATACTGGTTTTTGCTGGTAATATCAGTTTTTACGCTCATATTCAGTCTTCCCGGAACGTTTTTCATCGTCATATTCAATCTTTTATATCAATTGATCGATCCGGTTGCCGGAATTAACTGGCGATTAGTCCTGTGGCTTTTGCTTATTTCGATCTGCCTGGAACTTCTGGAGTTCATTATTACTGCCTGGAGCAGCAAACGCTATGGCGCCTCAAACCAGGGAACAGCCGCCGCTATCGCCGGTAGTATCATTGGAGCGGTAATTGGTACAGGAATATTCCCCATGTTAGGATCGTTGCTTGGCGCCTTCGCAGGAGCATTTATCGGGGCATTTGCTATTGACCTTATACGTTCCGGCGATACAAAAAGAGCGTATCAAGCGGGAATCGGCGCGCTAACCGGTTCGGTCGGCGGGAAAATGATTAAGATCATTGGCGCTATCGGAATGCTTGTATTGATTGGATATAATATAGGGTGATTGCAGGTCTGCTAATCGCTATTGACGAAATTACGGATCCAGTCGATATATATTAAATTGCTGTAGATCTTCTGAGTGCGGTCGTTGTCATCGAGGTTTTTATCGACTTCGTAAGCTTCCTCAAGATGTTTGGTGCCTTCGATCAAAAGTGACAGATTTTCCTTAAACAATCGTTTAGTCTCTTTTATATAAACTGTCTTTTCCGGTCCGCGCCGCATGGATTCGATATTACGCATACGAACCGTATAATCCGTGCGCTTTTTAAATTCATCGATTGAATAAAAACCGATATTATTTAACTGCCAGGCGACGATATCGTCCCGATTCAATTCCTTTGCATGATGAGCTGCTTTTAATAAAGCGAGTATTGTTGCGTCAAAATCATTTCTGGCGCGGGCAGAATCGACAGAATCCTTGGCAGCGCGAAAATCTTCCCACATTTCCTGGACGGTTCTGTTCAAATGCTCTAACGTATCAGGAGTAGTAAAAACGGATTCGGGAACAACAGCAATCGAATCAATCTGTTCTGCTTGTTGATCCTTTTGATTTTTTTGACGTTTTTGCAGTTTTGTACAGTTGGTAAAAATAATCGTAACTAAGATTATAAGGAGGATTTGCAGTGAATTTCGAGAAATTCGGCAAAACAATATATGTTTTAATCTGTCGGAATAGCTATTATTCATGTTATTGAGACACAATCAGAAAAATCACTTTGCATTAATTCAAACCGTTACCTATGTAAGACTAATTAAAAAATCTGCAATCGGCAAGTAATTTATTTGAAAATTAATAAGAATTTCCTTTCTCGTCGATCATTGGGACGAAACGAACCGGAATAGCAGTTTCAGGCACCAGCTTACCATCAAATTTGCGAAATAGTACAAGATTTTGACGAATCTTTGAACCAACGGGTATAACAAGTTTACCGCCCTCTTTTAATTGATCGATCAGGGCTTCTGGGACTTCACTGGGGGCACATGTTACAAGGATTGCATCATAAGGAAGGTGGGCTTGCCATCCCTGGAATCCATCGCCGGTTTTGAAGAAAATGTTTTTATAACCTAATTGCGTCAGAATTTTGCCTGCTTTTTCGGATAATTTTCTGTTTATTTCGACTGTAAAGACAGAATCACAGAGTTCAGCCAGAATCGCTGCCTGATAACCGGACCCCGTTCCTATTTCCAGGACTTTATCCTGAGCTTTAATTGATGCCATCTCAGTCATTAAGGCGACGATATAAGGCTGTGAAATTGTCTGACCTTCACCGATTGGGAGCGGATGGTCGGCATAAGCATATTGCCGATATTGTTCGGGAACAAAATGATGACGTTCGACTTTTCGCATTGCAGCCAGCACGTTTTTATCGTTGACGCCTCTCGCTTCAATCTGATTTTTGACCATATCAATCCGTTTCTGCCGGAATTGGTGGTCGTTTAGCGGATGATTGCAGTACGATATATTGGTGCACAAAAGAAAAATCAGAGTCAGAAAGAGCGCCCGATAATGTTGTAAACGAATCATCATAATAAAACATACGAAATCATATTGACAAGCGCAATATCCGGTTTAAATTTGTTGAGCGCTTCATTATTTCACTGTATATTTGCCAAAACCGGGAGTATCGATGATTATTTATCAAAAATCGGCAGAATACTCCGTTGCTTGCAACGGAGATGAATGCCGTAGCGGGGTTTGGGACTGCAAACCCCATCTTATCTTTAAAATTCCGGTGACGCGAAGCGGCAAAAAATTGGCGTAATACCCCGCAGCTTGCTGCGATTGGGATAGTCAATTATTA
>JAGLWX010000402.1 GCA_023133185.1 Fidelibacterota bacterium | reverse complement strand
TAGACGGCAACCAGATGTCTAACGATGCAAATCTGACGACTGAGATACATGGCAGTTCCGGTATTCAGGGCATCGATTTAAGAAATATTCCGGCGGATAATATTAAATCTGTGGAAGTGATCACAGGTATCCCTTCGGTTGAGTATGGCAATTTCTCTAATGGTATTATTAAGGTGGAAACTAAAAGTGGTCAGATTGCTCCTAAATTAAAGGCAAAAATCAATCCGGACACTAAAACGGCAAGTTTCAGTCACGGCATTTCTATCAAAGAATCTGTTTTGGATTATCATTTGAACTATGCCTATAGTGAACGTGATCCCCGTAAAGAGGGCGATGAATACCAGCGTTTGCACGCCAGCGGTAATCTTTCCAGATATTTCTTCAATGAAAAACTGGACATGAAGATTCGGGGCAGCTATACTAAAATGATCGATGATGAAAAACCGACTGATGTTCAAAAAATTAAAGATTATAATCGCGGCTACCGGGCTGCCGGAAGTGTAAACGTTGATTATACACGAAGTGAAAATGATAAAATCATCGGTTTTTTAGGTTTTAATCTGAACCGTAAAAAAGCATACAAGTCAAAATGGGTAGCTGAACAGCTTTTGATCGAGGGCGACTCTATCCCCCTTCCCGGTTATGTCGGTATAATGAATGAAATCGGGAAAGAATGGAATGTAAAGGGAAAACTTCAGAAAAAGACTACATATCAAAGCAGTAAGAGAACCCATAAAGTTCTCCTGGGGTTTGAAGGCGATTATCAGAATAATACCGGTGACGGATTATACATTGATCCTGTTTATGCTTATTACGGTCAATATTCTTCGCGGCGATCCTATTCGTTCAGCACTTTTCCGGAAATCACAAGCCTGAGTTTATATTCCGAAGATATGATAAAGGGTAAATTTCTTGGAAAAAAGTATAACCTGATGCTTGGACTTCGTTATGATGTGTTTAACCCCACCGGGTTTAATTTTGGTAATGTTTTTGAAGATAAAGACTTCTTGAAATCCGATCATGGTGATTTTCTGTGCCCCCGCTTCAATTTACAATATTTTATTACCGATGATCTGCGTTTCAGATGTGGCGCCGGTAAAAGCGCTAAAGCGGTTTCACTAGGTTATATCTATAAACCGCCGGATTATTATAAATATTTGAAAGATTCGGTTGTGGTTGAAGAGGAACAATTGCGATATAATCCCGATTTACAGACATATACTACCAACAAATACGAAGCATCCATAGACTTGAAAATCCTGGATATATTAGGATTGTCGCTTACCGGGTATTACACAGAATCAAAAGACCGTCCTACCGGAGTGAATTATCCTTGGGGCTACGATATTAATCCTGATACTTTAACCTCCGCCGATTACTCAATTTATGACAACCGTGGTTGGTATAAATCCAGCGGTGTGGAGTTTACAGTACGCACTAAACGTATCTATAATTTGCAGTATAAAATGAATGTTACCTACCGCTTTACTCACAGCGGGAGAAGCGGTTTAATTTATGATTCGCAACCGGATACCTTGGCCGGAGAACAGATCTGGTATCCGCCATCCGATAAATGGCGCGAAAAAATTATTATTGATTATCAACTGAATTACATCAGCAAACGCCTCGGGGTCTGGATTACATTTGACCTTCAACATGTGCCCCTGGAACATCGCAAAACAATCTATAACGGCAATTCAAGAATGAAAGATGTGGACGACCTCGAAGAACAAAAACTGTTCTATCAGGGGATGACAAAATGGTATGACAGCGCCGTGTATGCTACCGGCGGCAGAACCTTGTTTAATTTCAGACTTACAAAATCCTTATCCCAGAAAACCGAATTGTCATTATATATCAATAATGTGCTGAACGACCGCGGTAAATGGGTAAATCCTTTCACAGATCGGATTACTGAATACAACCCCGAGATTTATTATGGATTGGAGATAAGCACTCAATGGTAAAAAAATTACCGTTCCTGCTTTTTATCCCGATTCTTTTTTTATCGGGATGTTTTAAGGGAAAACCGACTCAGTTTGATGGGGAGCTGGCTGTAAAGATATATGTCATATTTGAAGGCAATTATCTGCCAGATATCCCGGTATTGCTTAGCACGTTTGATTATAATATATCGACTTACATAGATACAACCGATTCCGCCGGTCTGGCAGAGTTTGAACCTATTCCCTATGCGGACTATAAAGTCAATATAAAAGCCACTGCAATTTTACCTTCGTTTGATAATCCGGATTCTTTGGTAGAATTTACTGTAGTAGGCGCCTGTATCGTAGAGCCCGGTGACGGGGGCATTTTTATTGATACGCTTGAAGTTATAGCTTCCGGCGCCGAATCAGGCTTAAAAATTAATGAAATTTACTACACCGGACCGCCCAATAATTTTTTCTATTGGTATGATCAATTCATTGAATTGTATAATTCATCCGTGGATACTGTTTACTTAGACGGCATGGTTGTCTGCCGGATGGGTACGTTTCTGGAAAGCGTTACCTATATTTTTCAATTCCCCGGCGAACCTCTAATTGGCAGAGAATATCCCGTTCCGCCGGATTCATTTGTTGTGCTTGCCCAAGACGCTATGGATCATACGAATATACCAAATCTTCCTCTACCGGAAAGCGTTGATCTGTCTCATGCCGATTGGGAATTTAGAAACAGCATCGATTATGGAGATTTTGATAATCCCGATGTTCCCAACATTGATAATATCGAGGTTGGTCACAGGCTTGATTTTATGATTAATTTAGTTGGTGATGTGATACTAATCGCGGATGGCAGCGATCTTAATTACCTGGACGGGATCGATATCAATTCGGTTATTGACTGTGTTGAGTATCACAAATCATCCGATGCTATGAAAGAAATTGAGGCTGAACTTGACCGGGGATTTGCCGGCGTAGGGATAATAAAATATGGCGGAGAGTCTATTGAAAGAATTTCAGCCGGTTTTGACAGCAATAACTCTTCGATTGATTTCGTAATATTATCCAGCCCGACGCCAGGGTATCAACATGAGTAGCTATAGTACATTTTCTTGTTCCCAAACTGAGTTCGGGAACAAGGATCTAATGGAGCGTTTAAGAGCGATGAAAACACCATTTCTATTATTGTTCTTAATATTCATGGCTTTATCCTGTTTCAGAGAACAACCTACTCAAATCGATGGCGCGCTGACTTTAACCCTATATGTTAAATTTGAAGACCGCTTCCTGAATTCCATTCCGGTTACTATAAAAACCTATGATTATAATAGTATTTCTTTTGGCGGCGTTACGGATTCGTGCGGAGCGGTATTCTTTGAAGATATTCCTTGGGCGGAATATCTTACTACAATAAAATCTACCGCTATTGTAGCTTCGGTGCTTGATTCCAATGCAATGGATACGGTTACGGTAATTGCTTCAACTTTAATAACACCCACGGAAACATCGATTAATGAAAACATAATTATCGATACTATTTATACGATTGCATCCGGCGCGCAGCCTGGACTGAAAATCAATGAGTTGTATACTGTTAAAGTAAGCGTTATTTGCGATCAATTTATTGAATTATATAATTCTTCCGAAGACACAGTTTATCTTGACGGGATGCTTTTTGTCAGGATTTATATAATGCTGGAATGGCCATCTTCTATTTTTCAATTTCCGGGAGAACCTTTAATCGGGCGAGAATATCCGGTACCGCCCGGCGCCTTTGTAGTAGTTGCAAAAGATGCTATGGATCATACAAATATACCAAATTTTCCTCTGCCGGAAAGCGTAGATCTTTCCCATGCAGACTGGGAGTTTAAAAACAGTATGGACTATGGGGATTATGATAACCCGGATGTACCCAATCTTGATAATATCGAAGTTGGTTGCCGCACTGATTTTGGAATAGGGCTCAGTACGGATGTCATTCTTATAACTGACGGCAGCGATGTAAACTATCTTGACGGCATTGCTATCGAATCGGTTATCGACGGCGTGGAGTATGCCACCTCTTCGACCCATATAAAAGACATAGAAAAAGAGGTGGATAGAGGATTTGGTGGTATTGGTTTAACTAAATGGAGCGGTCAGTCATTGGAGAGAGTTGCGGTGGGCTTCGATTCGAATAATTCCACTGTGGATTTTGTGATAATAGATCATCCTACGCCAGGATATCAGCATGAGTAGCTGTAGTATAGTTCTCGTTCACAAACTGAGTTTGGGAACGAAAAGTAAAGATAAATGGGGTCATAGAATGAAAAAAAACGTAATAAAAATATTTTTGATATCCGGAATATTGGTATTTTTTAGCAATTTATCAGGTTATGAAAATCCATTATTTCCGGATATTGTGATCGAAGAACCGTTTAGCAGTACCATTCGGACGCCTATGAATCTATACCAGATTAGTGTTAATCCGGCTCTCTTCAAAAATTCGTACCAGGAAGATTTTGTTTACTATAGAGCTAACAGTATTGATAGAATAAATTTTTTCCGCCGGGTATATGACCCTAAAAGACAAAGAGATTACCAACTTTTTTTCTACACACATAAGATATTGGATAAAAAATCTACTCTTGCGGCAGCTGTACGATATAATCGCGCCGATCAGTATGATGTATACAGGTCCCTGGAAAAGAATTTTTATAATAATTACTTTTCATATATCGATACTACCAAAGGTAATGTAAAATATGACGGTCCGCAGCTTTGGTTTCTGTATAATTATTCGCTGACAAATAATTTGCTTTTAGGCTTTGAGATTGATTACGGTATTGAAAGAAGTTTAAAGGATGTATATACCAAATGTGAGACCGTAATCCGAAACCTGGATTTGAAATTCGGCGCAGCTTTCAATTCTAATAATGGCAACGTTGTCACAGGAGCATTTGCACGGTATTTTAGTTACGAAGGACAATATAATGCCGTAAAGGAACTTCAGGATGCTTTTGTGAGAACCTACTTCGGATATCATGTGTTCCGCGATGAAAATCCCCGCTCTTTAAACCGTAAAAACGATCATAAAGAAGGCTATGAGTTTGGTGCTCAATTAGCCCGGAAAAATATTTTAGTTGACGGTCTTGGAGTACAGCTGTCCGGAAGTTATGGCACAAGATATACCAAAATTACAGTTGGCAGTACCACTATTCCTGGAGATAGAGGATACTGGGTCAGGGATGGATTCAGAATATTTGGGGCTGTTTTTTACCAGCCGGTCACATCGAATTTCATGTTTCAGCTGTTTTACGAATATAAAGACTTCTATGATTGGGCCAGGTCCGGCGAGTACGATGTGGTAACTATCGAAAACGATGAGATTATGCATAGATTCGGTTCCGTATTGTATCTGCCGCTAATGAATAAAGTCGGTATATCATCCGGTTTTGAGATGGAGAATATTCGGTCTGACTATCATGAATACATTGTAAAATTTGATTATAAAGGAAATCGTATTAATTGGAATCGTTTTATTGATGTAAAAATTTCTTTAGATCAAATTACAAATGTACATGGTAAAGCTTGTACCGGTAAAATAGAGCCCTATTTTTACTGGAATACAGAGAAAATGGATATCATATCTTTTCAATATGGATTTGACAGATTGTTTGTTTTCGGCACTTTGGGACTGGACTTTAATTATGAGATTTGGGAGCCGGATGGCGCTGATATGAATATTGAAACCTTTGGATTGTCTGTTTCATATTGGAAATAAAAAGTTTTTTATGTAGCATACATTATGATTCAAAAAAACTTGACATTACAAATATTGTTTAATAAGATGAACTGTCGTCATTATAGTATGGTAACATAAAATAGTGAAGAAGAAATAAAGTAACTAAAAGGAGAAAGAAATGAAGAAATTTTTAATGACAGTTTTGCTACTTACCCTGCTTGTGTCGTTTTCTTTTGCACAATGGGAAGTGGTGAAACAGGAAAGTATTCCCTTTCAGATTAATGCCGGTACTGCTATTGATGCAAATACCGTTGTTTTGGTTGGGGACGACGGTGAAGTGCTAAAGACCGTTGACGGCGGCGCAAGCTGGCCTACAATGCGTGCAGCCGATGGTTCCGGTTACGACTGGGAGGATGTTAAATTCGCCGATGCAAATGTCGGATATGCAACCTCAGAAAAAGGGTTCATTTACAAGACTGTTGACGGCGGTGCAACTTGGACTATGATTGCTGATACTGCTAACTTTTCTGTTACCTTGAAACATTTGGCAGTAGTCTCCGCGGATATTGTCTATTTTGCCGGTAAAGACGGTGTACTTTTAAAAACGGTTGACGGCGGTGTCAATTTCACAAAGAGTGATTCAACTTTCGATGGCGATGACCTTGATGGCGGTATAGCTTTCTGTAGTGAAAATGTCGGCGTTGTTCAGCCTGATGGTGTGGGTGGAAAAACCTGGTACACTCATGACGGTGGACAGACCTGGACATTTGTTACAGTAGCTTCTTTATTCCCGATCGGCCTTACGAGTAGCCGTATCTATGATGTAACCGCATACGGAGATTCCACTTTTGCTATTGTGGGTTATCATTATTGTACTTTTCTGTCAACTGACGGTGGAAAAACTTATAGTTATATAGGTAACGTTAACTATGGTTATGAACTTGGTGTGTCTATCGACATTATAGATGATAATACAATCATCATTGGTGGTAATGATGGTTACGTTGCAAAAACTACTGACGCCGGTGCAAGTTGGGATACATTGAAAGTTGGTCATGGTCATAAAATTAATATTGTTGATTTTGTTGACGCTAATACCGGGTATGTATTTGGATATTACGGTCAGTGGATGAAAACTATTGACGGTGGAGCAAACTTTACTCCGTTACTGGATTGGCCGCAGGTCAGTTTCTGGGGGCTGGCGCTTCCGGAAGAGAATAAGATTGTACTTTCTACTTATTCCGGTGGTGAGTTAGCGACAAGTATCGATGGTGGGCTAACATGGGATTACCCTAATAATTATGCTACTGGTACTTCTGAAAACCTTTATGAGTGTGAATTCTTCGACGTCAATACTGGTCTTGCCGGTGGTGGTTATGGAACTCTAATCAGAACTGCAGACGGTGGCGCTACATGGACGGCGATTGAAAGCCCAATGGCTCTTGCAACAAACAAACACATCAATGCGATACATGTATTTGATGCTACAACTGCTTTTGCAGGCGGTTCATCCGGTTATCTGATGAAATCCACAGATGGCGGTTTGACATGGACAGATACGAAAGTTAACAGTAGCACGGTTTATGATATTTGGGCGCTTGATGCCAATACCGTTTTGGCTTCCGAATCCAGTGGTAAGTTCTGCTATGGAGTTTTTGATGCCAGTGGTGCGGTTGTAACTGACTCTCTGCTGATTGACGTCGGCAGCAACAGTATGCGGGCAATTGAAGTTCGGAATAATGTTGTAATTGTTCCAGCATCAAAGGGTAAGATATTCCGGGCGGCGCTTGACCGACTTGATACTCTGGCAGCAGTATTCACCGATCCTGACGGCGATGATCTATATGATGTGGAATTTGTCGATGACAATCTTGTTTTTGTTGTTGGCGAAGCCGGTAAAATTTATCGTTCAGATGATGCCGGTTTGACCTGGACAGCTGATCCTGCCGGTGCCACTGAAACCCTGCAAAAAGTCAGATACGACGGCACAAACCTGTGGGCTGTTGGAAAAGGTGGTACAATCCTGAAACGCGAGTTAAACCCGATGGTAACTTTTCAGGTTAATATGTCGGCACAGATAGATCTCGGTAATTTTGTGCCCGGCACCGATTACCTTGACGTTGCCGGTAGTTTCAATGGTTGGGGTGCCAGTGATTCATTGTCTGACGCCGATGGCGACAGCATTTACACCATTACTCTGGAAATACCCGAAGGCGCTATCGAATACAAATTCCGGTTCAACGGTACCTGGGACACATGTGAAAGTATATCCAACCGTCAATATACAGTTGTTGCCGGTGAAAATGTACTGCCGGTTGTCTGGTACAATGATTTTGATCCCGCCTCAAGTGTGAACGCCGAAGTTTACTTCTATGTTGATATGAACATCCAGTTATTGAACAAAAATTTCCAGCCGGATAGTGGCAACATCGTCATCATTCGCGGCGGTTTTAACGGCTGGAGCGGTGAAGATAATGAACTGACCCTGGATCCGTCTGTGACCGGCTTGTATGTTGCCGCTTTCAAGATGGATAACCTGTCCCTGGATGCTGCCAATGAATTCAAGTTCGTAATTCACTATGGTCCTAACGATGATGCCTGGGAAGGCAGCCCAAACCGCAGTTTCACCATTCCGACAGGTCATACTTATGAAGACTTTGACAATGACGGATATTATGAAGTGCCTACCGACACGGCATTCTTTGCCAATGTAGGATGGGACGACATTATTCAACAGGATGTTACGGTCTATTTCAATGTTGATATTTTGTCGGCGGTGAAAGCGCTCAATGCCGGTGAAGTCCTGATTGATTCCCAGACTGACGCTGATACGATCTATTCAGCCGATGAGATTGTCGGCGTCTATATCAATGGTCTTTTGGGCAGCTGGTGGAGCTGGGGAATCAATCCTGCAGAGTTTGCCATGCTTGATGATGGTACCAATGGTGACGCAACAGCCGATGACGGCATCTATACGCTTGGAATACTGTTCACTGCCGGACAGGCGAAAGAACAGCTTTACAAGTACGGTATCAACAGTCTGGATAATGAAGCCGGATTTGCGGAGAACCGTTCGGTCAAGATAGATGATGCATCTTCGACCTTCTATCCTGAGACTGATTGTTACGGTTCGCAGAACTTAGACGATCGGTTACCATTTCCGGAATACGACTGTACAGAAGTTGGCATTGATAACGAGGCTTATGTATTACCGGATCGTTTCATTCTGCACCGGAACTATCCGAATCCATTCAACCCGACCACGAATATTGCTTTTGAGATGCCGATAACGGAGAATGTGAAACTGGAAGTTTATAACATTCTGGGACATAAGGTAAAAACCATGCAGTCCGGAACATTGAATGCCGGTTTTCATGTCTATGAGTGGAATGCCACTAATGACGCCGGTCAGCAGATGGCAGCCGGTGTTTATATCTACAGATTGACAACTGCTAAAAAGACACTACAGAAGAAACTGGTTCTTTTGAAATAACAATATAATTGTCAATTAATGCTAAGAAGGCTGTCTTCGGACAGCCTTCTTAATATACTTTCAATTATAATTATTTACGCAGTCTGTTAAATTTAGCCGGGTTAGTGATTACAGGGTAAAGTGAGTTAGAATTAGATGGGAGTGAATATGAACAAGAACTTTTTACACAACAAGACCAAACTGGTATTTCAGTCGGCAATTCTGATCCTGATCTTAGTTTTGGTAATTCTTGGAGCTTTTCATGTGATAAAGCCGGACATCGAAGCCTATTGCCCTTTCGGCGGTATTTTATCGCTGGGCAGCAAATTATGGATTGGATCGATGTCCTGCGCCATGAGCGAAACTCAGGTGTTCATGGGTGTTTTCCTTTTAATCGGGGTGATGGTCTTCGGTAAATTATTTTGCGGATACATCTGTCCGGTAGGAACTGTTATCGAGTGGTTAAATAAACTGCTGGCAAAGTTTAATCTATCTCGTGTGCTCACCGGCATGTGGGATCGATTGTTGCGGCTTGGTAAATATGTTTTATTATTCTTCACGGCATATTTTACAATTACATCCAGTGAATTATGGTGTAAAAAATTCGATCCATATTATGCCGCAGCCAGCGGTTTTGATAGCGATGTGGTTGTTTGGGCAGGAATACTGACGATTCTGACGGTACTTGTTGTTTCGGTCTTCATCCGTTTTTTCTGGTGTAAATATGTCTGTCCGTTAGGAGCTGTCAGCAATATCTTTGCGAACTATTTAATCACTATACCGATTATTATCGTCTATATCATTATTCGGTTAATTGGCTGGGATCTGCATATTTTATGGCTGCTTCTGGCGCTGGTCATTTCCGGTGCGGCGACGGAGACTATTCGATTTAAATTTTATTCGATTTCGCCTTTGAAGGTCAAGGTCAATAAGGATAATTGCATTAGCTGTTCTCTGTGCGATAAATCATGTCCCCAGGAAATTGAAGTCAGTAAATATGAAAAAGTTACTCATCCCGACTGCAACTTTTGCATGGATTGTGTAAAGAGTTGTAAGACAGATAATAGTATCGGGCTGATTAAATCAAACGGAACCTGGCTGCCACCGGTTGTTTTGGTAGTGTTATTTGTACTGGGATTGATATTTGCGAAGACTTTTTCCTTTGCCACTCTTTCGGAGCGCTGGGGCAATTTTGACGAATTGGAAACCGTTG
>JAGLWX010000401.1 GCA_023133185.1 Fidelibacterota bacterium | reverse complement strand
GGGCTTGAAAGAGAAATATCACTTAACGAATATTCGATCACTCCGGAATTTGCCGGTCCCCAAAAGTCCATGCCGGCGCCGCGGGGTTTCAATGGACACTGATAGGTAATCTGGGCGTAATCCAAATGAGCCTGACCGGCTGATACCGAAGAGGTATAATTTAGTTTTAAAATATTGATGCCGGGATCCATTGAAATATTCAGTTTCTTTGTTGCAATATAAAAACTGCCGGTTGTCCAGTTTGAAAGATAATCATTATTTAAATACAATTTAAAGTAATGTGATACCTCATTAGTGACGCCGCGGGTTTTTAATTCAAGATCTACCGGATATTTTGGTGGATCATTATCACCCGGTTCGGGAATCTGGAAAATTACTGAAACATTTGACCCGGAGCCGTTGAATTTTTCCCCATACCAATCCTTACCCGACCGCAAATAATTAACAGATTCAACTTCGTGCCGCTGGACTCTTTCATATTTTGCGACTGGAATATATGTTGATGAAGTTGAGCTTGCTACGTTCTGCATCGGTTTTGGCGAACCCGGTGAATCCGATATCAATACCCAGTAATAATTATTATTCGAATAAGAGTTTCGATGATAGTTTAATGTTCCGGAACTGTTTGCATCAACGCCGCTGCTTGCCCTGCCGTAGAACCGGATATTGTCGCCACTGTCCAGGTAGCCATCCAGTCCGTCGTCGATAAATCTTGAATTTTCTACCAGATTATCCAAAACATCGATGCCCGGTGTGTCATCCATTTCTCTGCCGCCGGTGGAATTGGAATATAGAAAAATTCTGTTCACATCAACTTGTTGCTCACTGAAGCCGGCATCTTTTAAATCCTGCAACGATATATCATAAATCCCATCATCTCTGACGGTAATTTTAAACCATTGACCCGATGGAAAGGATGTTGGTTTTGATAAAGTGCGTTTTGGTCTGAATTGCCATTTGTATGCAAATTTTCTGTTTAAAAATGTATAATTGCCAATTTCATTTGTTTTTGTTTTCAACGGGATCAAATTCGATGGAACTGATGTTTGTTTTGGATACGTTATTGTGATATCCAGAGATCGAACGATCCGGATTCGCTGATTGCCAATAATTCGGACAGGAAAAATCACCAGGTCGCCAGCGGGATTGAACCGGAAAAATCCAATATCAACAACGTCGGCTATTGGTTTTGCGTTTATAATTTGGGTATCGTTGTCATCGAGTCGCCGATCTAATCGCAATTCTTCAGTAGTTATATTGGATATTTGGATATGTGGTTTATGTGGTGAGGGAAGCGCCAATGGAAATGACCAGTAGGGGATGGACAGACTGCTTGAGATGGGAATTAAATTTGCAATTCCAAGAGAGAAATAGCTCGGTGCGTTAGGATAATTTTCATTTAAATCCCACTGAAATTCCGAATCGTCAGAGATACGTAGAAGGAGACCTGATTCATTTTCCTGAATAATGTCATACTGCAATGCGAAAACAGGTGATATTAGGATTAAGAGAATTAAAAGGTTTTTCATTGAAACGTATTTTATGTTCTTCATAATGTAATTGGGGCAATTTAACTTTCAAAATAGTGAATCGCAATAAATGTCAAAAAATAATGACATGTGTATAAAATTTTCAATTAATTTCACTCAAATAAGTTCCCGCAGAAAATAAATCTATTT
>JAGLWX010000400.1 GCA_023133185.1 Fidelibacterota bacterium | reverse complement strand
ATTAAAAGATCAAAAAAATGAATAACCGGGATTGAATATGATATACCAGCATGGATTATTTCAGGGAACCGGTGGCTTTGCTTTATTTGAGCAGTCATGGTTTCCGGGAGATGATGTAAAAGCGGTTGTATTATTGGTTCACGGGCTTGGTGAACACAGCAGCCGCTACGAACATGTCGCGGAATTTTTAACGTCAAAAGGCATTGGAATTGAGACATTTGATTTGCGGGGACATGGAAAATCCGATGGAGCCAGAGCATTTGTCCGCTCTTTTGATGAATATTTACAAGATGTCGAGATATTTTATTCCAGAGTATTGGGGCGTCACCCTGATTTGCCGCTATTCATATACGGTCACAGCATGGGCGCCACGATCAGCGCACTATACGTAATTACACGGAATCCTGATATCAATGGTATGTTGCTAAGTGGGATTTTGTTGAAAATGGGTGATGATATTCCGCCTATACTCATCAAAATGTCGTCCATCATCGGTAAATATGCGCCCAAAATGAAGACAACAAAACTGGATTCAAATTCCATGTCCCGTGATCCTAAAGTCGTAGCAGATTACAACGAAGATCCGTTAAACTATCGAGCGGGAATTCCTGCCAGAACGGGGTTAGAGCTGATAACTGCCATGCAGCGGATACAGGTTCAGATGGAAAAAATCACTCTCCCGATTATGGTCATGCATGGTTCCAGTGATAAAGTTACCAATCCCGACGGCAGTATAGACCTTTATGAAGCGGTAGCATCGAATGATAAAACCCTGAAAATGTATCAGGGCTTCTATCATGAGATTCACAATGAACCGGAAAAGAATCGTGTTTTCGAGGATATCATTAATTGGATTAATGATCATTTGGGTAATGATCAGGAAAAATAAATTCATTTATAATAAGAATAATAAAGGTTTACAGAACTATTAAAATTAGGTTTTTAGCAGACATCAAACATCTAATAATTGGGGTAATGTGTTAGGAATTGTTTTACGGTTGTTAGGTTCTATAGGTGTGTTTCTTTTTGGAATGCGCATTATGAGCGATGGAATTCAGAAAGTTGCCGGCGAAAAATTACAAACGGCGCTAAACTACATGACAAACAACGGCGTGATTGCTGTTTTGACTGGTTTTTTAGTAACGGGAATAATTCAGTCTTCATCGGCAACGACCGTGATGGTGGTTAGTTTTGCCAATGCCGGATTATTAAAATTAACTCAGGCAATTGGTGTTATTATGGGAGCCAATATCGGTACGACTGTAACGACATGGATAGTGTCGTTCCTGGGATTTAAAGTAGAATTGACTGCTTTTGCGTTACCAATAGTTGGATTAGGATTTCCATTTTTATTAAGTAAAAACAGCAGGCGTCGGGATTACGGAGAAATGCTGGTCGGTTTTGGACTTCTCTTTCTCGGATTGGGTTTTTTAAAAAGTTATACGCCCGATATAAATGAAGAAACGCTCTGTTTTTTAGAAAAATATTCCAATAGGGGATTTCTGACCTTTCTGATTTTTGTGACGGTAGGAACAATTTTGACTGTTATTTTAGAATCATCGAGTGCTGCAATGGCAATTACAGTAACACTGGCATACAAGGGATATATTGGATTTGGACCAGCTGCGGCAATTTGTCTCGGTGAAAATATTGGAACAACAATTAAAGTTTTCCTTGTTTCCATCGGAACGAATGTAAATGCGCGGAGGGCAGCCCGATCACATTTTTTCTTTAATGTTATCGGTGTAATCTGGATGGCGTTCATCTTTCAATATTTCTGCCGTTTCATTTTGTGGTTAGCTCCCTGGGATAGCGCATTACAATCCAATCTGCCGTTAAATCTGGCATTGTTCCACACGGTTTTTAATATTACAAATACACTGCTGTTCTTACCGTTTTTAAGTAAATTTGCCGCCTTAATTGAATCTCTTGTTAAGCCGACCGAGATTGATAAATACCGACATTATCAATTGCCATATATCAGCACAGGTGTATAGGATTCGGCACAACTTAATATCATGAATGCGCGAGCTGAAGTTACCAGGATGGGTAAAATAATCGATGAGATGTTTAGATTCTTTTTAAAAAATTTCATGAAACCGGATCGTAAGATAGGAGAAATGGTCAAACAAGTAAAAGAGCTAGAAGAATTGACTGATCAGATGCAGGAGGAGATTTCGAAATATCTTGTTCATTGTTTTCAGGATGACTTGTCGGAAACAAATGCAAAAGCGGTTCACACTATGATGCGCGTTGTTCATGAATTAGAAAGCGTCGGGGACTCAATTTATAAGTTGATGGTTTTATTGAAGAAAAAGCACGATAAGTCTATCACTTTTCATTCGATGGCGGAAGAGGACTTGAGGGCTTATTCAAACCTGGTAAAAGAGTTTATTGATATGTACAATAACCACCTGACCAGACAATTTAACACTCGTGAACTGGAACAGGCTTATTCAATTGAGAATGAAGTGAACCGTTTACGTCACTCGCTAAGCAAGTCAGCCCGTAAGCGATTGCAGAAAGGATCTGATGTTCAATCTGAGCTTCTATACATGGATCTCGTAAAAAGTTTGGAGAATATCGGTGATTACTCTTTGAATATTGCCCAGGCGCTCCGGCAAATGGGTGATAAATAAATTTATGCATTAAGGCGATAATCGGGAGCAGTTTGTGTTTATTTTAGCCATTGATCAAGGGACAACCGGAACAAAATCGATCTTGTTTGATCAAAAAGGGAAAATTGTAAAGTCGGCATACAGGGAATTTACGCAATTTTATCCTAAGCCGGGGTGGGTAGAGTACGACCCTGTCGAAATTTGGCAAACAGTTGTCGGTACGGTGCAGGATTTATGTTCCGAGTATCAAGGGCAAATAGTCGCTGTCGGAATTACGAATCAGCGGGAAACGACCGTCGTCTGGGATAAGATTACCGGAAAACCGGTGTACAATGCGATTGTGTGGCAATGCCGGCGAACAACAA
>JAGLWX010000040.1 GCA_023133185.1 Fidelibacterota bacterium | reverse complement strand
ATAAACCGTTCAAGCCGGGAATATATTATACTTTTAATACCGTTGCTCAGAAGGAAAAAGACAGAGCGGATATGGGCAATCCTCTGGATAATGTCAGAGTCGTTCCGGATCCTTATGTTGTTACCAACTCGTGGGAAACCAACGAATTCGGTAAAAAATTACAGTTCAATCATTTACCAAGTAAATGTACTATCAAGATTTATACGTTGGTTGGAGAACTGATAGCGACAATCGAACATGATTCACCTTCACAAGCCTATGAATTTTGGAATATGCGGACTTATAATGATCAATTCATTGCTCCCGGCGTATATTTATACTATATATCTACTCCGGACGGTGATAAAGCATTAGGGAGGTTTTTAGTAATCCGATGAAGCGTTTGCTAATAGTTTTAATTATTTGTGTTTCGTCTATATTTGCTGAATTTAACAAAGTCGGCACGACAGCAGCACAATTTCTAAAAATGGGTGTTGGCGCCAGAGCCTTAGGAATGGGCGGAGGATTCGTGGCATTTGCCAATGATGGTACGGCGCATTATTGGAATCCTGCCGGTCTGACCTCATTTCAAAATATTGGTGTTGCTTTTAATCATAATACCTGGGTTCTGGATATATCTCATGAGTATATTAGTATTACAGTGCCGGGAGGTTCCCTCGGCACATTTGGTTTTTCCCTTTCTGCGCTTACTATGGATGAAAAAGAAGTAACTACCGTTCAGGAACCGGATGGGACAGGTATATATTACTCTGTAACGGATATGGCGTTGAGCGCCAGTTATGCAAGACGATTAACTGACCGTTTGTCCTATGGCTTTTCATTTAAATATATCAGGCTTATGGAATACAACGAGCTCGCACAAACCTTTGCTGTTGATGTAGGATCAATTTTAAAAACCGACTTTTATGGAATGAAAATCGGTATGGCGCTTTCTAATTTTGGGGGTGAAGTGCGATTCGAAGGACGCGACCTGATCGAAAAGGCGGATATTGATGAAAATATTGATGGAAATTATCTCACAGATGTTAATATCCGAACGGAAAGATGGCCATTGCCATTATTGATTAGAATTGGAATCGGGTTAGATATATTGGGAAATAATGGTGCTGTTCTTCACAGTGGGAGTAATAGATTATCATTGGCATTAGATGCAGTCCATCCAAATGACAGTCCCGAGCATATAAATCTTGGCTTAGAGTACGCTCTTTATGAAAGGTTTTTCTTGAGAAGCGGCTATCGATTTAACTACGATGAAGAAAATATTTCTTTTGGAGCGGGCTTGCGTGTAAATTTGAAAACACTGGGAAATGCTATTATCAATTATGCTGTTATGCCATTAGGACCTTTCGGCAAAACATCCCAGATATCAATTGAGCTAGGTCTTAATTAATCATTATTTAACAATTGGAGGGTATTATGTTTGGAAAATTTGCTAAATCTCAAGTTGCTCTGTTTGCCGGAGTTCTCACTTTCATCCTGATAGCGGGTTTTCTTGTGAATTGTGGATCGGATCAAGCGGAAGTCCGGATCTGGGATGGTAACACATTTCATCAGACAACTATAAATATGAGCAAATACGGCGAAGGTATAGTTAAAGCAAAAGTTGAAAACAGATGGCAGGAATTTAAAGTAACAGAACTGCCGGATAAATTTATAGAGTGGAATACCAAGGGGAGACTGGAAACAATTGAAAAAATCAAGAAAATGCAGCGACCACCTCTTAATGGTCCTCATAATGCCATGATTGCCAGCCATGGCAGAAAACGTTCTGATTCTCAATTTTCGATTAATAATGCGGTAAAGGGAACGGGATTTATACCCAAAGAGGAAAATATTAAGGCAATAATTGAAAACCTTCATTCAACCATTGACAGTCCCTTTACAGAAAAGTTAGCGATTCTTGAGGGTTTTTATGTGAATTGTGATTCTATTTTTGAC
>JAGLWX010000004.1 GCA_023133185.1 Fidelibacterota bacterium | reverse complement strand
AAGGAAGAAAAATCATTGAAAAGTGTCTGAATGCAGCTCGATCCAGAGATGCTGCAAAAAAGGCAAGAGAATTAACCAGGCGCAAGAGCGCCCTGGAGATAGGAAACCTGCCCGGTAAGTTATCCGACTGTTCTACTAAAGATCCCAGTCTGTGTGAGCTGTATATTGTTGAAGGCGACTCGGCTGGCGGAAGCGCTAAACAGGGGCGAGATCGAAAATACCAAGCAATTTTACCGATTCGCGGAAAAATTATAAATGTCGAAAAAGCACGGATCGATAAGGTGCTTGGCAACAATGAAATACGGACTATTATAACCGCAGTCGGAACCGGTTTTGGCGACGAGGAATTCAACATTGAAAAACTACGCTACAATAAAGTCATTATTATGACCGACGCCGATGTTGACGGAAGCCACATCCGAACATTGTTGTTAACTTTCTTTTATCGTTACCTGCCCCGGCTGGCGGAAGAGGGACATATATATATAGCACAGCCGCCGCTTTATAAGATTTCTGCCGGTCGAAAAGAATATTATGCGTATGACGAAGACGAGCGGGAAATACTAATAAAACGTTTTAAGAAAGAAGGAAAGACTAAAATTGATGTGCAGAGATACAAGGGCTTGGGAGAGATGAATCCGGAACAGTTGTGGTCAACGACCATGAATCCGGAAACCAGAACTCTTGTAAAAATTTCAATTGAAGATTCCTCTCAAGCAGATAAGACTTTCTCAACCCTGATGGGCGGCGATGTGGAGCCCCGGCGAAATTTTATACAGAAAAACGCAAAATACGTTAGAAATTTGGATGTTTAAACAATGAATAAACAAGTAAATATAGAGTTTCAAAGAAATAAGATTATTACGGTAAATATTGACGAAGAGATGCGGGATTCTTATCTTGACTATTCCATGTCGGTTATTGTTTCACGAGCTCTTCCTGATGTAAGAGACGGTTTAAAGCCGGTTCACCGCCGGATTCTTTATGGCATGTCAGATCTCGGTCTGCCATATAACCGGCCAACTAAAAAATGTGCGCGTATCGTCGGAGAAGTCATGGGTAAATATCACCCTCACGGCGACGCTGCGGTTTACGATTCGCTTGTTCGTATGGCACAGGAATTTTCGCTTCGATATCCACTGGTTGATGGGCAGGGCAATTTTGGCTCGATTGATGGTGATAATGCCGCCGCAATGCGATATACCGAAGCAAGAATGAGCCGAATTTCCAGCGAGTTAATGAAAGATATTGATAAAGAGACGGTCAGGTTCGCACCAAATTTTGATGACACTTTAAAAGAACCAACCGTTCTTCCGACAGCCATTCCCCTGTTATTGGTCAACGGCGCCAGCGGTATTGCCGTCGGTATGGCAACTAACATCCCGCCTCACAATTTAACCGAAATTGCAAATGCTATCACCTATCTTATTGAAAATCCCGAAGCGACGATACAGGACCTGATGAAAATTGTAACGGGTCCCGATTTTCCGACCGGGGCAATGATCCTTGGCGGTGAAGGCATTAAAAGCGCTTATGAAACAGGCAAGGGTATTATCAAAATTCGCGCGCAGGCATTTGTGGAGACGGCTAAAGTCAGTAATGACAGCATCATTATTACTGAAATTCCTTATCAGGTCAATAAAGCCAGGCTGATAGAAAAAATAGCTGATCTTGTCCGGGATAAAATTGTGGAGGGGATTTCCGATATACGCGACGAATCCGACAAGGACGGTATTCGAGTTGTAATTGAATTAAAAAGAGACGTCATCCCGGAAGTAATATTGAATCAACTCTATAGCCATACTCAACTTCAGGACAGCTTTGGAATAAATATGCTGGCATTGGTTGACGGTGTTCCGCGCCAGCTTTCACTAAAAGAAATATTAAATCACTATATTAACTTTCGCCACAATATAATTGTCAAGCGCACTCAACATGATCTCAAAGCCGC
>JAGLWX010000399.1 GCA_023133185.1 Fidelibacterota bacterium | reverse complement strand
ATATTCTGTGCAAATCATATAAAATCTAACTGTATATCATTACACCTTGTTTAATATCAAAAACAGGCTAACCTATGATTATAGGGGCGGTTAGGAACCGGTTGCAGAGTACAACCCTGCAACCAGAAAAAAATAACACTTCATATTCTTCGTGTCTTCTTCGCGTAAGGATTAATTTCACCACTCTGTCGCATATCTCGTCTCCGTCATAATGGATTTTCTGATTACACCCTCTTTTTTCGGCGTCAGCTTATCCACAACCCTTCTCAGACTGCCCAATTTCTCCACCGTCAACGTATATACACCAAATGCCACTTCCACTTTTCCCCGCATCACGAACAGGCTTTCCCAGTTCAGCAGATCGCCAAAGTCTTTATACGCATCGGGAAACATCACGCACTCGAAAATGTCCGTATCATCCTCGAAGGTCACGAATTCCATGGGCTCACGCTTTTTGGTGGAGGTTACTTTGCGGGTAATATACACACCCGCCAGGTTGATCGTCTGCCCCACGTATTGCGGAATGTCCTTCGCCTTTCTCACTTTATCACCCAATACCGGCAGATAACGCTCCAGCGGATGTTCGGAAATTGGAAAGCCAAAGGATTCGATTTCCAGCGTCAACCTTTCCTGTCGTGTCAATGGTTTCCGGGAATAGAGAATCCTTACCGGTTCTCCTACTCCGTCCTGCAAATAAAAATTCGCCACCTTGAAAGCAATTTCCTTGTGATTCATCTCCGGCTTCAGCTCCGCAAAACAACCCGCATTAGTCAGCGCCATAGCATCCGCCAGGTCAATATCAACCCGCACCAGGAAATCATTCAGCGACTGAAAATCACCGGCTTTGCGTTCCGCCAGAATAGCGTCAATCGCTTTATCCTGCAGCTTCTTGATCATCATAAAGCCCATACGAATGCGATCTTTACGTCCACGATATTCCCGCCAACTGGTATTGATATGAGGTGCCAGAATTTTGATCCCGAAACGCCGGGCTTCACTCAGATAAGCGTAGGCAGAGTAATATCCACCCTGGTTGCCGATCACCGCCGCCAGGAATTCCGCCGGGTAATGGGCTTTCAAATAGGCGCAGGTAAAAGACAACATGGCATAGGATGCCGAATGGGGTTTGCAGAATGAGTAACCGGAAAAGGATTCAATCATCGACCAAAGCGTTTCCGCGAGTTGTTGAGAATAGCCACGGTTCAATGCTCCGTTTATAAATTTTTTCTTCCAGACAGGCACAAGATGCGCCAGCGCCGGTCGGGAAATAACTTTGCGCACATAATCGGACTCCGCATAGCCGAATCCCGCAATCTCCCGCGCTACCATGGAAACCTGTTCCTCATACACCATAATCCCGTAACTCTCTTTCAGGCATTTCAGATCGGGATGCAGCAGTTTCCAGGGCTTGCCGTGAATCCGCTCCAGCATAATGTTAATAAAGCGGTTCGCCGCCGGGCGGATGATCGATGAATAGATCACCACATGTTCGAAATCCACCCGCCCTGCTTTTTGCAGTAATTGGCGCGTCGCCGGACTCTCTATATAAAACACCCCCATGGTTCGTCCCGCTTTCATCAGGGCTTCGGTTTTTGGATCACCGATTGGTTGAATCCGATGATAATCCATGTACTCACTGCGATACAGACCAAGTTGTTTGAGTGTATCCCGCACCACCGCCAGGGAACGATTACCGAGAATATCGATCTTCAGTAATCCCGAGTCCTCCACCTGGTCTTTTTCCCATTCCACGATCTGAACACCTTTGGGCGCCATCAGTACCGGCGCATACTTGCGGATTTCGTCGGGAACGATTATCACTCCGCCGGGATGCACGGAAGAGATCCGGAAAACACCGATAATTTTCTCGCTCTGCTGAATAATTTCCAGCAACGTATCGTCGAGATCGAGATTCTTAAAGCGCGGATCGGTTTTAATCCAGTCCAGCAATTGCGTCCGCCGGGCTAAATAACCGATGCGCTTGGTCACGGCTTTGATCTCTTCATTGGACAGACCATAGACCTTGCTCACTTCACGAATTGACGAACGCGGCTGCATAAAAACCTGGCTGGAAACCATCGCCGTGCGTTTGTTGCCGTAACGCTTGAAAATGTAATCAAGAATATCATCTCGTTCATCCCAAGGAAAATCCACGTCGATATCGGGCATATCCACCCGTTCGGGATGAATAAAACGCTCAAACATAAGATTGTATCTGATCGGATCGACCTGTGTGATGAACAGGCAATAACTGACGATCGACGCTGCGCCCGAACCGCGCCCAATAGTTGCCTTGGTCTGCTTGACAATGTCCCAGACCACCAGGAAATAAGGCGCATAACCTTTCTGGGTAATAAGCGACAGTTCATAGTCGATGCGTTTTTTAATCGATTCGCTGATCTCACCATAGCGTACTTTAGCGCCTTCGGTTACCAGCTTCCGTAATTTGCGGTTTGCCTTATGAGTTTGCTTCAGCGACATTCCGGGAAAAATCGTATTCACGTAATTCCAGTCGGTCTTACAGCGCTCCGCCAGGTACCGGGAATTGTTGATCGCCGCCAGACTATTGGGAAAGAGTTTGATCATTTCCTTTTCAGATCGAAAATAATGGCGTTTGTCCTTGTAATCATCAGGCGTCAATTGAGAAAGGGTTTCATTTCTGTCGATAGCCCGCAGAATTCGGTGAGTCTTTTGATCATTGGGGTTGAGGAAATAAACATCGCCGGTTGCTACGATTTCCAGGTTAAATATTCGACTAAGCCGCCAGGCGCGCCGCTCCGTCACACCGGGACGCAATTCCACAAACAGATGGGTTTCGGGAATAAACTGCGCCAATTTCTCCAACACAGCTTCCTAATGCGCCAGCACGAACAATCCAGCCTTGCACTGTTTTAGCAGATCAAGCACAGAACACCTATCATCATCGTGAACGGCAGAAATGATGCGGCACATGTTTTCGTAGCCATACTGGTTCTCTGCAAGCAAAATGATATCATAACTAGCGGTAAGGATATTTGTGCCCGCTATGGGCTTAATATTGGCTTCTTTGGCATATTGTATAAAGCGAATGAAGCCCAGAGACCATTAACCTCGGTCAAAGCGAGATATTTCTGACCGTGAGCCTTCGCCCGGGCAAGCAATTCCTGCAAGCCGGCTGTGCCGCGCATTTTTGAAAAGATTGAATGTACGTTTAAATGGGCTAACATTTTTTTAGTTACACGAAGTTCACAAAGAAGTCGCGAAGGTACGC
>JAGLWX010000398.1 GCA_023133185.1 Fidelibacterota bacterium | reverse complement strand
TGATTCTTTCCAGGGCAACTCCCTGCTGATATCCCCATGAGCTCGAATACTCCAGCGCGTCTATTTCTCTTCCACATAAATCTCTTACGACAATAGAATCACTGGTGTTATTTAACGTTGGGATCGGAGAAGTACATTGAACATAAATTCCGCCTACATTCCAATGATCCAACAAAGTTGAATCTGACGATAAAACAATATAGGTCTCCGGCGGAATGAGGATATCTTCATCTGTAATAACAACCTGTTTTGAATTATCTGAAATCGTCCAATGTATCACATTGACCGTATCTTGTGAAACATTCAGCAATTCAATCCACTCGCCGCCCCATTCAGATTTCGGCGCGTACATGAATTCATTAATAACAATACAACCGGCGCGGTAGGGAACTTTAAGATCGAATAAAAACGTATTGTTTCCCGTATTATCATCTTCAGACAATATTGAACTAATCACCATTGTCTGCCCGGATTGGACGTTGGGTAAAGTTGGATACAACACAACGGAATCGCCCGCCTCTATGGTTAGAATGTCTGTGTAGATAACCTCCTCAATCTGAAGGATCGAATCTCCGTCACTATCAATCCCCAAAACCAATTCGGCATTATTGACAGTATTCAAACCAACGTTCCTGATCGTTAGATAGAAATCAACGAGAGCGCCCGGCTCTGGAAAAGTATCGTCATAAAGAAGCCCAAATGCTATAATTGCCAGATCAAAATCCCGTGGTGAAATGCTATTTATAAAACCTGGGGTTCCATAAATATCCGTACTGTTTCCCCAATTACCCGGTCCATTAGGTCCGTCTATAAAAATCTTTTCGTCCGAATGACCCGCATCCTGGTCGGGTGTTGTAATTACAGAACTAAGAGTATCACCGGAAGCTGAAATAAGAAGCAGAGTGTTGGGCTCACTGTCCGAAAGTCCTTTATCACCAAGGTACTTGTCCTGGATTGTTAATAGTAACGTATTTTCTGGGATAATTTCGTCATATGTGCCTGAATTGTGATAGTCTATATCTAAAATAAGTGCATATGAATTTGGTGCAAGAGTGTCTGAATCTGGAAAGTCCAAGGTATCCACACTGCCATTTATCAATAAATATGTTCCCTGAAGAGATATGGTGGAATCGCCGTAATTGACTATTTCGATAAATTCGTCATAAAAATCGGCCCCAACAGCATTAAACATAACCTCATTGATTGATATTGTCTGTCCGTCCAGCAGAATAACCTGGAAAAATAATAAGATTGCGAACAATATCTGGAAACGTTTTTTTATATTCACGATTGTGAACCTTTTATAATTTCACTCAATTTTATGCTCTATATCACATAATGTCAATATTAATATTGTTTCCGACATCATAAAGAAAATGATTGACATCCAATAATAATGCATCGAAATTTAATTTATTCATAATTAATGCTACCCATGAACAATAATGACCAGCAAAGTAATATGAAAAACAGACGCTTCAAAACGATTTTCTACCTTGCCGCCGCGATAACCGTCCTCTGTGTAGGCTCCAATATGAGCTTTGCCCAGGCGCCCGGAAAGTACACCAGAAAATCCATCTCGTATGTAAACGCTCTTCTGGCAACAAAGGATTTCAAACTACCTTCCTCCCAACAGAACTATTTGCTGGATGCTATCCACACCGGCATACGAATCGCACGATTTGACTATAACCCTCTCCCGGAAAACACCCATAGCGCTTTTAGAAAGCGGCTTTCTCAACGCAACTTTGTTTCGGCGGATGATATAGAATCCCTGATAAATAAAACGATTATACCCGAAATTATTAAAATCCTGGACATCAACAAGGAAATGCGGGCGCAATCGCTTATCAGCGAGACCCAGCGTAATTCATTTATTGCCTTAAAAGCAAAAGAGATCGGAATAACGGCTCAGCAATTGGAACAGGTGATGAATTCATCTTATTTGTATATTCCCTTTATCGATAAATATCGTGTGAAGAAAGATCGCGATAAAGAAAAGGTCAGTGTACATATTGGCGGTGGTTTGCTCTGGTATCATATTATCGCCGGAGAGAAACCTCACGTTGAGAAGTTTGCCAAAATATCATCCGAAGGGATGTCGAGTGCAGACACAGAAGATGATTATTCCATAGATGGC
>JAGLWX010000397.1 GCA_023133185.1 Fidelibacterota bacterium | reverse complement strand
TGAAAGCCCCCATCGCCAATATTCAAAGACGTAAAATCTGGTTTCCGCTGGGAAAGGCAGAGGGAATTAAACTTGACGATCCGTTCTTTGTTGGCGAATGGATCGAAAAATCAAATGGTAAAATCCGCTTCCAAAAGTCCGGATTTGTGCGCGTGAGCACAGTTTTAGACAATCGGAGTTCCCGGGGACAACTTTCGCAAGCCATCGCTATCAAAAAGGGCGATTGGGTAAAAGGAATGATGGTTGTGGAACACCCGAGACTTGGAATTGATATTTCTATAAAACCGAGATGGTTTACAATGAATATAGATGAAGGCATTGTGTTAAACGCTGACAAAGGATTTTATATTTACTTTGATGATTACACTGGAGGGGCGGTCGGTGTCGATCTGGATCTGCAGTGGAATATTGCTCAGTTAACCAGGAAACGGCAATCCTTTTTAGTTTTGGGTGGTTCGGGAGGTATTGTTCCTGTTAAAAGCAAGATATACGATAGTTGGCTTGACGTCTTTGCAGACTGGCCAACCGAAAATTTAATTGCCGGTGTATATTACGGTCATGTTGGATATTTAAAAAAATTCTATCTTGGTCCTTTTGCCGTACATGGTGAAGGATTGTTTGGCTTGCAGACTCTTAGTATCTGGGACTATAAAAGCGGTGATGATTATGATGGTGAAACGATTACTATATCTAATAATACAGTCGGGCTGCGAGTAAATCTTGGTCTTGAGTATGCCGTCAATATTGATTGGAATATCGGAATGTTCGCTGGTTTCAATGTGTTCCCGCCCATTGATTGGTGGACAGTAAAATATGATGAAAAAGAAGTCGATATGGAAAACATGTCAGGCTGGGCGGCGCCTAAAATTTATAGCATTGGACCTACATTCGGATTTTACATACACTTTTCGCCACCCACTTTACCGTTTAATCCAGCCGCGGTTGTACAAAACCAATTGAAAAACTTATAGGACATTAATGATGAGACGATTTGGACATATATTTCTTATAACAATTTTAATTACATCGATTATTTCTGCAACGAATCTCCCGCGGTCACGAATAGCAACCCAGCTGGAAAGCACTTCTCCCTCAGAAGTCATGATTCGCGCAACCGGTTTTGGTATTGACAAAAAACACCGGAAACCAAAAGCAAAGACGCTTGATAAAAGCGCCAACAACGACGCTAAAAAAACAGCCGTCTGGTTTGTTCTCTTCGGAGGAAGCGATCCGCTTTTACAGACCGACAATGAAAAACAAGCATTTGAAAAAATCCAGGAAGATTTTTTCAAAATGGACAATGTTCGCCAATATATTTCCTGGGAAGCCGACTATTACGACAAACGACTCAAGACTGATGGCGGCAAAATGCTGAAAGTGGAAAAAACCTTCAAGATAAATAAAAGCCTGCTCGAAGCAGAACTGGTAAAACATTCTATCATCACAAAATCAGCTTCGATCTCTGAATCTGTCGGCATGCCTACAATTATGGTAATCCCGGAGACAACCGGAGATATTGCCCCACTGGAGCTACTCAAAACAGATCCGGACATTAAGAAGGGCGCTGAGGTTATTGAATCCTATCTGACCGCGAAAAAATACACGGTGATTGTTCCCGAACAGCAACAGGTCTTGCAGGAATTAACAGCTACTCAATATGCCCTGGGCGGAGCAACCGAAGATTACAGTTATCTTCTGGCGCTTTCCATTGGCAGTGATGTTTATATTTCCTATAATATTTCTGTTGAATCACGAAACATCGGATCGTCCCTGGTGAAGAAAGCCATTGTCGGTTGCCGTGCCTATGAAACAACCACCGGGCGGCTGTTGGGAACCGAAACCGGCTATAGCCATGAACGCGTTGCGCCAAACCCGGTATTGATCGAAGAGGCAATGAACGATGCGATTAATAATGTCCTGAGCAGAATCACAAATTACTGGAAATCTGATATCAAACAGGGAATTCAGTATAAAATAATTGTTAGCGTCAGTAGCGCTTTCGACGCCGACCAGGCTGAGGAAATAATATTTTCATTGAGCGATGTTTTCAAGGATGTCGCATCGACTCTCAAGGAAATCACCGTCGCCGATTATACATATGACGTATTACTCTGGGTGAAACCGGAACAGTATTCAACCGCCACGGATATATATCGCGCGATAAAACGTTCCTATCGCGGTTCCGGCATGGTCAAAAGGATTTCAATTTCCAGAAAATTAATTTTATTATCCATAGAAGAAGAATAGGAGTCAGGCGTGAGGAGAAATATCCGGATAATTACTCTTTTATTTATCAGCATAAATATATTGACGTTCGCACAGGTACCTAAATGGGCAATGACAAACAGTCACAAAAAATACCCATCGTCAAAATACCTGCTTGGCGTAGGAATATCCAATGGGAAAACCGAAGCGATCGAGCTTGCCAGAGCAGACGTCGCCAAACAAATTCAGGTGAAGATCGAATCAGAGTTGGAAACGATTGAACAGGAAATCAGCACTGGGGATCGGACTAAACTTAGTTCGGAAATCATCTCAAAAACCAAGTCCGCCGTTTCAGAAACGATTGCCGGAATTGAAATTAAAGAAACCAAATTCATAAAGGGCAAATATTACATCCTCGCAATATTGAATAAGCAAAACTATCTCGCCGGAATTGAGCAGGAAATGGATGATACAGTAGCCGAAACCGAAAAATATATACAGAACGCCAGAAAATTAGCCGGTAATGGAAACATTTTCAATGCTCTCGACAGCTACATTTCCGCTCAAAACATCATTCCGGAATTTTATGTAAAGCGGGGGCTATATACTGCATTGACCGGCAGAAATTACGGCGGAATCAATACTGTTTCAGCAGCTGGTATTCTCTCTGAAATCCGGTCGGTGCTTTCGGGAATTGCTATAAAAATCATAAGCGGCAATAACCAGTCTGCGCCTATCGGGACATCTTTAAAAGAGCCTGTTATTGCAAAAGTGTTTTTTATGGACAATAGCGGATCGGAGATCGGCATCAAGTGGTATCCGGTAATTATCAAATATGCCAACGGCGAAACCATTTCCAGGCTGGGTTCCGGAGAAGACGGGAAAATAAAGGTCAGTGTTTTAGCTACACCAACAGGAGCTTCTTCACAGCGGGGGTCTGTGATCTTTACTCTCGGGCTCAGCAATCTACCCGAAATGTTCAGAGATGATCTGTCTAAAATACAAACATCTATTGTCTATGATGTTTTAACTATCGATATCGCATTCTCTGTCCGTGTGGTAAACTCTTCCGGTGAACCGCATCAAAATTTAGCAGAGCGTGTAAGCGCCTGGATAAATGAGAATGGTTTTCAAACTGACCAATCGGCAAATATGATCATAGCCGGCAAAACGTCCATAACCAACGAAAAGGTCATTAGCTCTCCAGCCGGTAAACAATATTTTGTCGAAGTTGAAACCCAGCTAACCCTCATTAATACCGATTCGAACAAACAATTAGCGTCGGTATCCGCAAAAGGTAAGGGTTTTGCCATTGGTTCAAAAGAATCGGCTTTTGAAAAAGCGTGTAACAACATAAATGTATCAAAATCAAAATTTGCCGCATTTCTGCAAGCGGCAATTCAACCATA
>JAGLWX010000396.1 GCA_023133185.1 Fidelibacterota bacterium | reverse complement strand
TCTCAACCCGGTTTTATCGGTCGGACTCGAACAGCCCATCGAACGATATGACATTCAATTGAATGTTGCGATGGAAAAAGAATATCGTTACGATGACAGGATCAGGTACGGACTTGAATGCATCGTTAAAGACCGTTTAAATATTCGTGCGGGTTTAAATATATCTGGATTAACGACCGGATTAGGTTTAAATTTTAAGGTAATGAACCACAATGTCCACATAGATTATTCATTTTTAAAACACGATCTCGGAACGACACACCGAATTGGAGGCGGTATCGAGCTTTGAGAAACAGAATCTTTTACTTTTTTATTATGCCCGTTTTCTTGATGATTTTCGTTTCCCGTTGCGGTGAGAGTATCGAAGATCCCGATCCGCCGACAGCACCGGTATGGGTGGAGAAATCCGCCCCGACAGATACTATTGAATCCGGCATTCGTCCCTATAACGACGGTAACGGAATTTTATTGGAATGGCATCCAAATCTGGAAGAAGACATCTCCGGATATAAATTGTATCGGACAGGTGAAGATATTGAAAACAAATTCGCATTAATCGCCGACATCAATGCGTTTAAGATCAGCGGTGCGGATACATTCTTTATTGATGATCTGGTGCAGTTGAATACCGATTACTTCTATTACCTTAAAGCTTATGATCAGGCAGAAAATAAAAGCGAGCCGTCAGATACAATTCGATACCGCTTGATTGAGAAAGCAGAACCATTAAAACCATTAGGTACAATAAATAATTACACACCGGAGTTTGAGTGGTATGATTTTACAAATGTTACCTATGAATATATAATCCGGGTTGAATCATTTTTGTCGCAAGAAGTTATTTGGATTTCTCGTATAAGAAGAACAAATTATACAGATTTTTTACAGAAGATTTTCTATAACAGTGATGGATCCGCAGTCCTAAATTCACTTGAATCCGGAGTGACGTATCAATGGTGTATAAAATCCATTTCACTGGTAGATAACCGTAATTTTGATATTGGTGGATCAATATCAATTTGGGGTTATTTCACAATCGAATAGCAAGGAGCAAACTTGAAGCGAATATTTTATGTTCTATTTATTTTAATGTTTATTTCGACTATCTACGGTCAGGAATCCGTACGGCGGCAGAGCACAACTACGGGCAGATATACCGATCGTCCGAGCGCTTCCCGGTACATCCTCTCCACAACAAGCGACGCATTGTTAATGACCGTCAAAGTCTGGGGCGAAGTACAGAAACCGGGATTATACGACGTTCCTATCGGAACCGATCTTGTTGAATTAATCTCATCTACCGGTGGTCCAACCTCCAAAGCAAAACTATCAAAAGTAAAAATTATTCATGCATCAGATAAGAACAGTGAAAGTTATGTCTCTACGGTTAATATTAAAAAATTCCTTGATACCGGAGACAGTCAACTCATACCGGAGATTAAACCCCATGACACTATTGTTGTGCCAATAAAACCGACTCAATATATCATTACTTCTCTGTCGTGGACTCAACAATTATTGAGTTTGTTTTCAGCGTATGCACTGATAACGTATTACACTAGCAGATAAAGGTAAATTTTCACTGATCTGAATTTAATTATTACTAAAAACAAGAATAGGAGTTAAGAAATATGATTGACACGATTGATGTACAAATCCTTGATATCCTCCAAAAAGATGGAAGAATTCAACGGAATCGAATTGCTGAAAAAGTAGGTTTAACCATTCCCGCCGTTAGCGAACGGATGCGGAAATTGGAGAAAAAAGGTATTATTGCCGGTTACCACGCCAAAGTCAACAACATCGCGATTGGTAAAGACGTTACCGCTTTTGTATTTGTAATGACGTCCCCGTCAAAAAATTACGAAGAGTTTATCAGACATGCCCGTGAAAATAATAACGTCATCGAATGCCATTCCATCACTGGCGAAGGTTCTCATTTACTGAAAATGCAGACTGATAATACCTCCACCTTGGAAAAACTTCTCTCAGAAATACAGTCCTGGCCCGGCGTCTTGCAGACACGAACCTATATTGTCCTTTCCAGCTATAAAGATTTTTCACCGCTAAAACCATCGGATACAATCGTAAAACAATAGGATAAATTCGTTAGTAAATAATGATCAGCGAAATTAAGTCAGAAATCGATATTCTTGAAC
>JAGLWX010000395.1 GCA_023133185.1 Fidelibacterota bacterium | reverse complement strand
GGCTGATCCGCTGACAGCGTTGGTTACCCAGCTTGCCGGTCGCTTTTTCGATCCGATTTTCCTGATTGCATTACTGGTACTGTTGTCACCGTTCGTTTTCGGGAGAGCCTTTTGCGGATGGATCTGCCCTCTCGGAACAACCATCGATATATCCGACCGCTACATCGCCAAAAAAACATATCAGCCCACCCGAAAATACCGACCATTAAAAACCATAATTCTGGTAACAATGATTTTGTTTGCTGTTTTTGGAATTCAATTGTCCTGGCTGATGGACCCGCTGCCAATTCTTTGGCGATCGTTTGGCATTCTGGGAATGGCGTTTTTTTTCCTGCTCACTGATACGGTTTTAAACGGATTCTATAACGCCGGTATTTTCCCGGATACCGTTTTAAACATTCAGGATAAAATATCCGCCTATCTCTTCCCGGTTTCAACGCCGCGTTTTCTGATGCTGCTACTTCCCTTTATGATAATCCTGGTAATTTTATTATTGAGCAGAATATCCCGTCGCTTCTGGTGCCGCAATCTGTGTCCATTAGGAGCGCTGCTCGGTTTACTTTCCAAATTCAGCCCGTTTCAACGAGTTGTAAATGAAGAAAGTTGTACCAGTTGTCCGGTCTGTCAGAAAAAGTGCAAGATGGATGCGATTGAGGATGATTTTTATTCGACGGAAAAATCCGAATGCATCCTTTGCCTGAATTGCCGTAAAGATTGCCCGGCAGATGCGATCGCTTATAAATTCCAATCACCTAAAACAATGCAATTCTCCACCGATTTGACGCGACGCTCATTTATCGGCGCCGGAGCAGCCGCGCTATTTGGATCGGGATTATTTTCTTTAAACGTCCTGAATCCATCTAAAACCGATCACTGCATCCGACCTCCCGGTTCATTAAGTGAAGATGATTTTATGGAACGCTGCGTCCGCTGTGGAGAATGCATTCGTATCTGTGCAACGTCCGGCGGATGTCTGCAAATGTCTTTTTTAGAAACCGGTTTGGAAGGACTGATGACGCCCGTCTCAAAATACCGGATCGGTTATTGTGAATATAATTGTAATCTCTGCGGACAGATTTGTCCAACAAAAGCAATTCAACCTCTTGATCTCGAAGAAAAACAAAAACTTAAGGTTGGCATTGCCCTGTTTTTAAAAGATCGCTGCATCCCTTTTAGATTACATGAAAATTGCATTGTTTGCGAAGAACATTGCCCCTTACCGGAAAAAGCTATAATATTAGAAGAGGAAGAATATACTGATCCGGAAACAGGAGAAATAAGAATGGTCAGTTATCCTTATATCGATCCCGATTTGTGTACCGGCTGCGGTATTTGTGAAAACAGATGTCCGCTGGAAGGTGAAGCGGGAATAATCGTAACTCGTGAAGGAGAGGAAAGATTTTAGCCATGAAGATCAAACATTACCTATTAATCGTACTCACATTGCTGCTCATTTCATCCTGTTCATCAACCCGGAAACTACTAATAAAAAAGGGTGATTATCTCGGCTGGAAGATGACAAACTATGAATTATACGGTTCAAAGAAGGAATTTGAGAGAACTCTAAATGAAAATTATCATTTGTACAGCGGCTACGGATTGACCATGATCATGTATCAGGAAATCGAAGGTCCTAATTTTATGAAAATGAAAATTGAGATCTATAAAACCAAGGACCGCCCCGGAGCACAGGGACTGTATAAGCGTTACCAGTCATTTACCAAGATTCCCATCGGTGAAAACGGCAGTGAAAGCCCCGGGTTTGTTGCTTTCCACAGGGATAACTATTTCGTTAAAATAATTGCAGTCCGGAATTTACAGGATAAGAACAATTATCTGAAAAACGTCGCTCAAATTATTGATTCTAAAATATCGCGATAGCCATGATCTCCAGGAGAGAATTCTGTAAACTATCAGGTGACATAGTCATCGGTGTTGCGGCATCCCGCTTGCTTGTTAGTTCTGCTTTCGCATCGGAATCAAAATATCCATATATTCGTGACGCCCGGTATTACAAACTTCTCGATAACAAAAAAATCCAGTGTGAATTATGTCCGAGGAATTGTATTGTTGCGCCGAAACGACGGGGATATTGCGGTGTCCGGGAAAATCGGAATGGCGAATTTAAAACATTAGTCTATGGTCGCCTGACATCTATCAATAACGATCCGATTGAAAAAAAGCCCCTCTTCCATTTTCTACCGGGCACGACGACAATTTCTGTTTCAACCGCCGGCTGTAATCTCAAATGCAAATTTTGTCAGAACTGGTCACTATCGCAATCCAAGCCGGAAGACCTCACTTTTCAGTACCTCGCGCCTGAAGAATTGGTAAGGCTGACTAAAAACAATAACGTTCCCACGATTGCCTATACCTACAATGAACCGACAATTTTTACAGAATATATTCTGGATACGGCTGCTTACGGAAGAGATCAAGGTATCAGAAGCGTAATGATTTCCGCCGGATACATAAACAAAGAACCGTTGCGGGATCTTTGCAGGGTTCTCGATGCAATAAAAATAGATTTCAAAGCCTTTTCGGATTCGTTTTATAAGGATATCGTATCAGGCAGACTAAATCCGGTACTGGACACATTGGTCGAGATAAAATCTCAGGGGATCTGGCTGGAAATGGTAAACCTGGTCATTCCAACATTGAATGATAATCCGGCGGAGATTGAAAATATGTGTAAATGGATTATCACAAATCTGGGAACTGAAGTACCGCTCCACTTTACGCGGTTTCATCCAGCGTATCTTCTGAAAAACCTGCCTCCCACACCTGTCTCATCTCTTGAGAATGCTTACAAAATTGCCCGAAATGCCGGAATAAACTATGTATATGTCGGCAATGTTCCCGGTCATTCCGGTGAAAACACTAACTGCCCGAATTGCGGTCATGAACTAATTGTTCGAAAAGGATTCTATATACTGAAGAACAAACTGAAGAATGGAAAATGCCCGAATTGTTTAAAAACAATCCCCGGTATCTGGAGTTAAAGGAATTCCTGATGAAAGTTGATGGAATCGTAAAAAGTATAAAATACTGTCATTCTGAACGAGGCACGAGTGAAAAATCTCTTCTGGGTTCTCGTCGGAGATTCTTCTTCGCTTCGCTCATCAGAATGACACGTATAATCACATTTTACGAAATCGTTAAAGTTGACTTTTCTATATTTAAATATTTCATAATCATCTTGGGGGTTAGCGTCATGATGATAGAATGTTCAAAAGCAGGCAACGCCAAAGATCGTCCGGCATATAACGCCGGAATGTTTTATCCTAAAAATCCACGGGAGCTTAGACAATCAATTCAAAATTATTTAAACGATCCTGAAATAGATCAGCTGCCCGGAAAACCGTTCGGACTTATCTCGCCCCATGCCGGGTATCCCTACAGCGGACCCGTTGCCGCTTATGGTTTTGCACAATTGAAGAGAAAATCCTACGACGCTGTCATTGTGATATCACCCTGTCATGTTGATTATTTTCCCTTCGCCTCCGTTTACAATGGAGATAGCTATTCCACGCCACTCGGAAAATTGCCGGTGGAAAAAAGTATCGCCAAGGAATTAATAAAATCGAGCAAACTGATCCGGATGTCGGATAAAGGACACAATATCGGCATGTCCGGACGCGCCGAACACAGCCTGGAGGTTCAGTTGCCCTTCATTCAGGAAACGCTCGGCGAAATCCCCATCGTGCCGATTGTCTTGGGAAGCATGGACTGGAATGTAATTCAGACACTGGGTAACCAGCTTGGAAAAATCGCCAAAAAACATAACATTCTGATTATCGCATCCAGCGATCTGTCTCACTTTCACAACTATAATGACTGTAATAAAATCGATAAAAAATTTATTAAAATTCTTGCCGATTTTTCAATCGAGAAGCTTTACGAGGGAATCGTAAGCAAACAGGTTGAAGCCTGCGGCGGCGGTCCGATTCTTACCCTGATGATTGCGGCAAAAATGAATAACGCCACAGATATAGAAATCTTGAAATATGCCAACAGCGGCGATGTCCCTTTCGGTGATAAATCCAGGGTCGTCGGATATATGTCAGCCGCTTTTTATAAAGAATCAAAAGCAAAAAAAAAGGATACATCCATGGGAACGACCGGGAATCACAATAGAGACTTGACCCGCGATGAGCAACTCTTTTTAATTCAACTTGCAGAAGACGTAATTCATGCCGCTGTCAAAAACAAACCTATCCCCGTCCCGAAAGACATTCCGGCAATCTGCAAAGAAAAACGCGGCGCTTTTGTAACCATCGAAAAGCATCACCAACTGCGGGGTTGTATCGGTTATATTCTGCCTGTTTACCAGTTATATAAAACCGTTATCGAGGTCGCTCAGTCGGCAGCGCTTCGTGATCCCCGTTTTCCTCCGGTTATACCAAAGGAACTTAAAGACCTTGAAGTGGAAGTATCCGTGTTGACCGTACCGGAAAAAATCGATGATCCGTCGATAATCGAAGTGGGCAAACACGGCATTATCATGAAGAGAGGATTCTACCAGGGATTGCTTCTGCCCCAGGTGGCAACTGAATACGGCTGGGACAGGGTAACCTTCCTGGAACACACCTGTCAGAAAGCCGGACTCGAACGCGACGCTTGGAAAGATAAAGCCACCGAAATCCGGATATTCTCGGCACAGGTATTTAACCGGGAAACGCTGAAGTAGCCAGAGAAAAGAAAAATGGAGTGCTGGAGTGATGGAGTAATGGAGTGTTGATCCGCAGGATATCCTCTGGAGGAGTAATGGAGTAATGGTACAAACCCGTAGCCAGGAAAAGAAAGAAAGAGGTGTATAATGGTAAAAAAGATAGTTTTTATTACACTCTTTACGATAGTTTATACAAGTCAAATATTCGGATTGAATTTTCAGGTTTCCGAATTAATATCAATTCCGGGAGATAATAGGAATTTTGATATTCTCCAATATGGATTTCCTTATTCTGAGGCTACTCATATTTGTTGGGTCAATCAGATTGACAGCGTTTTTACAATTTACATCAAACAAATTGATAATGATTCATCTGAAAATATTGTTATTTACAGCGATACTATTCCCAATATTAATCCTCAGATAGATTATATTTCACAAGGAATTAAAATTTTATGGCAGTCTAAAGTGAATGATCATTGGCAATTATTACAACGTAACTATTATAGTGATAGTCTTGGTCAAGTCATATCTATCACGGATTCGTTATCAGATAATATAGATCCATCGTTGAGCATGTATCGTGTCGCATATATTAACAATGGAAAATTAATGCTAAAGGCATTTCATCCGGAGTGTGAAGGATATTCAGTACCTATTGTAATTGATAGTGTCAATTGCTCAAATCCCGATATATACTGTGATGATTCACACAGAAACGCTTCAATTATCTATGAAAAAGGAGAAGAAGGACATAAAGAAATATATAAGGCAGAATATTCATATAACATTTCAAGAGGTTATTATACATGGGAAATAGTTAAAATTTCAGAAGAAGGTGAAAATAATCTAAATCCCAGATTTGGTGCTTCACCAGAAGTAATATCATATCAATCTTTTCTTGAGAACGTATGGAAAGTAGCTAGTTTTAAATACGGAATTAGTTATATTTCAAATAATTCAAGTTGTAATTATAATAATCCCTATTTTTTTTGGTACGCTATCCCAATTAAAGGAATAAGTGAATTTACTCTATTCTTTATAGCGTTTGATTCAGATTCAATAGTCAACGATCAAGAAATATTTATCAAACCCTTTTTTTGGGGGCAAGAGAATACTGTCATTAATATTTCTAATTCAATAGGATCTGATGTCAAGCCTTTTATTACCGTCGTTTTAGATTCGATTACTATTATTTGGGAACATGAAGAAAATAATAAAAAAGATATTTGGTGGGCAAAAGACAAATTTAATCCTATACGTGGAGCAATTGATAAAAACCCTGATAAATTGTCTAATTTCATATTAAATAAAAATTTTCCTAATCCGTTTAATCCTTCGACCATGATTGCATTTCAAGTTATGGAATCAATATCAGAGAAAGCGGTTATCAAAATATATAATTCAATTGGAGAACTTGTTCGAACAATACCAGAAAATATAAATGGAACCGGACATTATTCGGTTTCATGGGATGGCAAATCTGATGATGGAAATATCTTGCCGACAGGAAATTATATCTATAGTATCAATTACGGTAATATAAGCAAAACTGGAAAAATGACTCTTATAAAGTAATTTCTAACGAACCTGTTTTGCCTCTGATCGCGTAGCGTACCAAGCACGGCAGGCAGGAACATGGATTTTGCGGCGTAATGGTAATTTTAGGGGGC
>JAGLWX010000394.1 GCA_023133185.1 Fidelibacterota bacterium | reverse complement strand
CCGCCTTTTATAGCTCAGTTTGCCGAAGTTGAAGTGGACAAAAAAACCGGGAAAGTCCGCATTATAAAATTTGTTTCGGCGGTGGATTGCGGACAAGCGATCAATCCCAAACTCGCCGAAGGGCAGATTGAAGGTGCAGCCGTCAATGGTATTTGCTATGCTCTAACTGAACAGTATAAATTTTCCTTGAGTGGAAATTTGCTGAATAAAAGTTTCCGGGATTACAAAATCTGGACAGCGGCAGACATGCCGGAGTTCAAGTCCTTTATCGTGGAATCCCATGAAAAATCAGGTCCATTCGGCGCAAAATCGGTAGGGGAAATCGGTATAAACGGTCCTATGCCTGCCATCGCCAATGCAATATATGACGCAGTTGGTATCAGATTATATGAAGCGCCATTTACACCGGAAAAAGTCTATCGCAAAATGAAACTGGCGGGAAAGATTTGATCTTAAAGAAGGGCAAAATATCATTATCAGGTAAAAGAACTTTTCAACATCTTGACCTGTCGGAATTCAAGATAGGACATATACTATATGGCTGAAAATTATATTATCGGAAACGGAATCATAACCGACGGCTTTTCGTTTCTGATTGAAGACGGCGCCATAGAAGTTGAAAATGGCAGAATCAAACAGATTGGCAAAACCGATAAATTGAAAAGTAAAAACGTGGGATTTTTCGATTTGCAGGGTCGGCTGGTTCTTCCCGGTTTGTTGAATCCCCATCATCACCTTTATTCGGCTTTGGCAACTGGAATTTCTCCGATCGGCGCAACAAATAACTTTACCCAAATTCTCGAAAATCTCTGGTGGCGTTTAGATAAAAGTCTTGATGAAGAATCTATCTATTATTCGGCTCTCTACGGACTTATTAACTCGGTAAAATACGGCGTGACGACCATATTTGATCACCATGCTTCCATGAATTATATTTTCGGCAGTCTTCGGTTAATTGAAAAGGCGTTCAAGGAAATTGGCGTTAAAGGATTGCTATGTTATGAAATCTCCGATAGAATGGGCGAGAAAGCAGTGCATCGGCAACTGGACGAAAATATTACTTTCCGGGAAGATCACATTGATGATAAAAACGTTCATGGTTTACTTGGACTGCACGCCAATTTTACACTGAGTGATAATACCTTATCATTAATAAAAAGCGAAAAGCCGACAGAGCTTCCCATTCACATTCATTGCGGCGAAGACAAAGCCGACTGGCAGTATTGCATTGATCAGGGCTATGACGGACCGGTTCATCGACTCCATGAATTCGGACTTTTATCGCCTGACTCCCTGCTTGCCCATTGTATTCATCTGTCGCCAAAGGATTATGATATTATTCGTGAAATTCAGCCGATTATCATTTCCAACCCGGAATCCAACGCCAATAATAACGTTGGTGAAATGGATCTGTCTAAAATTGAAAAATACTGCCTCGGCACCGACGGCATGACGGGCAATATACTCGGCACCATGCGTTCACATTTTCTCCGGCAAAATGGAAAGATCAATCAACCGCTGGATATTCTTTTTCAATATCCCGGAAACATTGTGAAACGGTTTTTTCCTGATTCCGGTGCGCTGGAGATCGGAAAAAACGCCGACCTGGCTGTCACGGATTATATCCCCGTGACCGGGATTAATCTTGATAATCTGTTTTATCATCTGATCTTTGGGGTCGAAGGACAGAAAATGTATATGACGATCTCCGATGGAAAAATACTCTATAAAGATGGGAAAATTCAAACTATTGATGAAGAAGAAATTATTGCAAAAGTGAAACAAGCGGCGCAGAAACTACATAAAAAATA
>JAGLWX010000393.1 GCA_023133185.1 Fidelibacterota bacterium | reverse complement strand
GAGTTGCCATTGGTCTGGTTTTGTTTTTGCAAACATCACCGGTCATGGCTGGAGCTCCGGAAGCGGTCAAGGAGATGATGATTCTAATTGTCAATATTGTGCTGTTTAGTGTTTTTATAAATGAGCTGATCGGTCCCGCTATCACAAAGTACGGTGTGATCAAAGGGGCTGAACTCGATTAAAAAGGAAGTGAAAAATGGATATTTTTAATATTCTTCATGAAAAATCCTGCTCGGTACATTTTAGTGCAAAAAACAAAGATGACTGTTTACGAAAGTTGTCGGATTTACTTGCGGAAGACACAAGAGATATATCTTCTGGGAAAATATATGAAGCGCTTATGGAGCGGGAGCGTATGGGATCGACCGGTTTTGAAGAGGGGGTTGCGATTCCTCATGCAAAAGTTGCCGGGTTGAACAATTTTCATCTCGCCATTGCGTATTCCAAAAGAGGAATCCAATTTGATAGTATAGACGGGAAAAAATCGCAGCTGTTTTTTGCAATTATTGGTCCTGATGAACGACCTGAACAGCATCTCCGGATTCTCGCCCAGATTTCAAGAATATCCCGTAATCCGAATGCCCGGAGAGAAATATTTCATGCAAAAAGTCCAACAGCCTTAAAAGAAGCATTTTTACGGTATGTATCGGCAAGAGGCATCGCAAAAAAAGATGAAAACAGTAAACTGCTAATGATCGTGCTCTATGAAAAACGTTTCCTCGATGACATCCTGGAACTTTTCCTGGAACGGGGCATTCGCGGCGTCAATGTTATGGAATCTACGGGCATTAAAGATCAATTATCGACCATTCCATTGTTCAGCGATTTTCTGAATTTCTTAGGAGAGCGCTCAGACGTCAGCAAAACAATCATGACTGTCGTTCCTGAAAGCGAAGTGCGGGAGATTGTTCAAGGTATAGAAGATATTATGGGCGATTTTGATAAACACACGGGCGCTATGATAATGGCGCTGGATTTATTTTTTATTAAAGGCTCGATGGAGATTTAATTATGCCGTTTCGTTACAACCTCATTCAAGACGGGAAAAAGAAACCGGCAGGAAAGAGCTCCTGCCAGAACAGATATTTAGTGTCTGTCCGTAAACTATGAAACCTTGAGTTAAGTTTGCTTTAGCTGACTTGACTTAAGGTTTCTAACTCATTAAAATAAGTCAACTTAACTCAAGACTATCGCCTTAAGTCAAGTTTCCATTTATCGAACGAAATTACGGACAGACTCTATTTATATTAAGTTAAGCGGCTTGTAAAGAGAATTTTATTACTTTTTCATTTCTAATTTTATTAATTCCACTAATTCTTCCAGTATCACCGGTTTGGCGATCCACTTTTTGCCAACTTCTTTAAGGCGATTGGCAACGCGCTCATCGTGTTCATAACCGGTAATAAATACGAATGGCAGATCAGGATTGAACATCTGGACTTTTTCGTAAAGATCGAATCCGTCTTCTTTGGGCATTACGACATCGGATAAGATAATATCAGGATCTTTCGCTCTGATTATTTTTATCGCTTCCCTAACGGAAAAGGCTGTAAAAACGTCAAATCCATTTTGAGCAAAATACTCTGAGTAGAGCTCGCAAACTAGAGTATCGTCATCAACGATGATAATTTTTGGCTTCATTTTCTCAAATCCCTATTAATTTTTCGTTTTCATTGTTTGTTAGATAATATAAACCTAAAAAATGATAAAGAAAAACCTTCGTCAGATAGATATTAGGTTTTTTTATATTGTCCAAGATATTTTTATGAATGATTCTTTTCAAGACCTTTGCCCATCCATTTTTTGGCTAATATTAGGGTGATTGGGGAAACAATAGCAATTAAACCGTAGATAAACCACATCATTTCCGTATTTTGAATGCCTTCTGCCGGGCAGTAGATATTCATCATTTTTCCGGAATACAGTATTGGTACTAGCACTTTGGTTAGAAACCAGGGCAGCTGAGCGACTCCCATATATTCACCTGTACGGTTTTCAGGAGCAATTTCAGCGGCATATTGTAAAAAACGTGGCTGCCACATTGCTTCACCAATCGTCATGATCAAGATATAACTGAATAGTAATATTGGATTGGGACCAAAAGCCAATAGAAAGGCAGGGAGTGCCATTACAGTCGTTCCCCAAATCATCATTTTATATACTTTTGCTTTTAGAGTAAAAGCAGTTATAATCGGAACAAGTATAAAAATAAGAAGTGGGTTCATATTTGCGGCAATTTCAAAATACCTACCAATCCAACCCTCATAAGACCGACTAATATACTGAGGCAAAACAAACCAGTTGTACGTAAATAGTGTTTGAACTGGGATTAGAGCAAAAATAAAGAAGAAGAATTTTACATCTGCTAATGGGTGCCTTGCGATAAATTCAATAGTTTTAATCTGAATTTGCCTTGGTAATAGAAAAATTATTAATGGAATAGAAAGGAGAATAATTGAAATAGTCAATCCCCAAGGAGCTGAAAACAGAATAAAAATAAGCAAAATGACAATAATAAAGAATCCCCAAAGATGCAATGGTACATGCTTTTTTCCTGTAAGTAAACCATTTGTTGATTGGTCTATCTCTTGCCTCTTGCTTTCTTCTTTGGATATATTTCGTTCGGTATTTGCTTTTGTGATAGCATTATTTTCAGTACGTTTTGTTAAAATTAATAGAGTTGAAATGAGAGCCACAGCGGTAAGAACGGTATACACCCAATACGTTCCGGAAATTCCTAATCCCAGATAATTTTCGTCCCTTAATAGAAATGCAAAACTTGGTAACCAACCACCAAGATTCATGAGAGCATAGAGCATAGCAAATCCCATTGCAGCAGTTTTGGGTGATGTAAATTTCCGGACCCCTGCATATGCAGCGGGTTGATATATTCCATACCCTAAGATAATAAAAATAATTCCCACCATTGTTACTAAATGAAGGGGAGACCACAATCCTTGTGGTTTAAGACTCAATATCGTCGGTGCTGACGAAATGACAATCCGGCCAATTAACAGAGTACTAAATGCAATAATCAGCGCACGACGCACGCCAATTTTGTCAGGTACAAACCCGAGGAATAACATGGAAATGGTAATGCCTGCGGTTAAAAAACCAACCATAAGATGAGACCACTTATCTGGATTGGTAACACCTTGAAAGATAAAATCAGAAAAATAGATTGCCAGATATCCTAACATTCCGAAATAGACCAATCCTTCCAGCGTGTAGGCTAAATTAATTCCCCATAAGGCTCTCGGTGCATGAATCAGGTTTTTAAAAGGATCGATGATCTCTTTTAGCGGTTTCTTTGTTTCTGTTTTTTTCTCTTGTTCTTCCATGTGTCCTCGCTATTATTCTAAAAACTTAAATAATCTAATTATTAACAGGGTGAAATCTAAAAAATGTAACCGCATTTTAAAAGAAAAACTCTGTAAACAGTTCACTAACCAGATCGGGATATATAGTTCAATTTCAATCGCATTGATTTTTGCATTCCGAGACTTGACTTAAGACTGCCATATCAAAGAACATAAACCGATCTCCAAACTTTGCCGGCAGGCTTGAGTTAAGTGAAAACGACACTTGCCATTCCGTAGAAGGAGCCGCGGAACGAGAGTAAGAATAACTTACTCATTCCCAAGCCCCAGCTTGGGAATGTTAGCGGAAGATGTAATTTCCGTTAATAAGACCGACTAAAATCGGAAAAGTAATGAGAGTGATTTATTTTCCGTTCACTAAAGTGAATGGTTACAATTTGCTTGAGTAATCATCTAGGTTAAAACATTAACCACCGAATTTATTCGGTGGGTTGTGAAAATAATACGCTTTATCCGACTTTAGTCGGCTTGATTGTTTACTTTCTTAACATAATGACATTGTATCGAAGACATCTTTTTGAGATAATAAATTGCGATGTTAATCTCATGCTGATATTTACCTGACAATAAAGGCTTGACATGACAACAGTATATGTGCCGGAAGTTCATATGCTGCTTGGAAATATGAATTTTCCGGACTAAAATAAATGAGCGATTTTAACTTTACGTTTTTAATCGAAATCTTCTAAAATATTTGGGGTAGTATGAAATCTGAAAAACAGAAAAAAGTCGTCTTAATTACCGGCTGTTCCAGCGGCTTCGGATTATTGTCGTCAATCCATCTGGCGCAGAGAGGATATGAAGTCGTTGCCACAATGCGTAATCTTGCCAAACGGGGAGCGCTTGATGAGGCGATTGAACGCCATAAGTTATCATTGACAGTTTATCAGCTGGACGTAACAGATATAAAATCCATTGAGGCATGTCTAAAGGACATTTCTGGAAAATATGGGCATCTGGATGTTTTGGTTAATAATGCCGGCTATGGGATCGGCGGTTTTTTTGAAGATCTGAGTGATAAGGAATACCGGGATCAGATGGAGACGAATTTTTTTGGTGTGCTGAATATGATCCGTCTGTCGCTGCCGTTATTGCGGAAAAGTTCATCTGCTAAAATCATTAATATTTCCAGTGTGGCGGGATTAACGGCAACACCGGGCATGGGCGCTTATAACACCAGTAAATGGGCGCTGGAAGGATTTTCGGAAAGCCTGCGACAGGAACTGTCTCTGTTCGGATTTCAAGTGTTATTGATTGAACCGGGTCCCTATCCGACTGAAGTGTTTACCACGAATACCCGTTTTGCTGAAAAGGCAATGGATCCCGAAAGTCCGAACTACGAATACACGCAAAAATTGTATAAAAAATACCTGGCACGGAACGAAACCTTGAAAAGTGATCCGAACGAAATCGCTAAATTAATCGAATCTCTGATCGTTGCGAAAAATCCACCGTTCCGAAATGTCATTGGTCCAACTGCCGGACTTCGCTATTATTTCCGACGTTTTTTCCCGTGGAGATTAAATGAGTGGCTGGTGAAGAAGGTGATATTTGGGTGATATTGGGGATGGTAATCGGTTATCGGTTATCGGTGAAGAGATATTATTTTGAGTAGAAACTGTCCGCTTTGGTAATCATTGAATTGAGCATACGTCCGATTGAATTATAACTTTTCAACCATTTATTGCCACTTTCGGAAGTTATATATCCACAATCCATAGCAGTTTCAATCCAATGCTGCGTTTCTTGCTGCTCTCCATCGGCATCGGTTATTTTGCTGATAAAATGTTTTTTATATCGACGTTTTGCCCAGGCTTCGGCAATTTGTGCACCAACCGAACGTGATGAACGTCTGATTTGATCAATTAGAGAATACATTTCTTCTTTCGGAAATTGTCTGGATGTCTCAAATATTTGCAACGATACCTGACGAGACAATTTATAAACGTCTAAATCTTTAAAACTGTTCACATGCATTTTCATCTTCCTTTTTTATAAATGATTACCGATCACCGGTTACTGATTACTGATCACTGATTACCGGTTACCGATCACAAGTTGTATTAGTGAATTATCGAAAACTTTCGCCGGTCCGACTGACGACCGTGATTTGCCCGAATAAAATAAACGCCTGACGACGCTAATTCGTCATTCTTCGTGTATCCATTCCAGATGAACAGTTGCGGATTTTCAAGCATTATCGAGATTTCCTCTTTGTAAACTTCCTGACCAAGCAGGTTAAAGATACGGATATTGATTTTCGGTGAAGTATTGCTACTGTCCAGTTGCATTGGGAAAGTTGTATAAGGTTTGCCCGGATTGGGATAATTCCGTAGAATTTTAAATCGATCAGCCACAACCCAGCTTGTTTCAGCTGCAAATGACAGATCAAAGAAAGTGATGATTCTGTTCATTAGAAGGTTTCTGGTGCTGTCAGGATATACGGTTTCGAACGGAAATCCGCAATAGACAAGCTTGCCATCCTTACCACTTTCTCCGAAAGATCCTTCATAGATGATCCCGGCACAACCTTCAGTATCGTAATTTTCATCACGATAATAGAGTGCTACTTCAGCGCCATTCAGGGGTTTAATACCATCGGGATAATCCACATTATACGTTCCATGAGCGCCGTCGTCAAAGCGGATTGGTTCAACACCGGCGAAAATCGACATTTCTTTCGCCTGAACCCGATAGCTGGATACTCTGTCCTTGATATAGTCGGCTTTCAGGTAAGTTCGAAAAAAATCTTTGTCTTCTATTGAAGCGGTACTACCCATCAGATCATAGCCGATTTCCGATCCGGATACGAATAGTTGTCCGCCATTTTCGAGATATTCGGCGACCAGGTTTTGCTCAAGGGTATCGAAAGAGCTAGTGCTTGTTCCTTCCTCACCCAGAATCCAGTCCACCATTTTATAATTTCCCAGGTCAACAGTTCCCCTGATAATCGCTTCATTGGAAGCAAAGTCAAACGCATTTCTGGTTTGTGCGATAGCGTTGCCGTGCTGCCTGACAAAATCGAAAGTATTTACGGTTCCGCTGGTCCGGTCAAAACCATTAACAATGAGGATCGAGACTTCTGTGATGGTAGGAATAGCAGCTCCCACTTCCGTGAATGAACTTTCACCGGCGTCATTTATTGCTTTTACTTTAAAATAATAGACCTGATTGGGTTCTGGATCATACAGTACAATTTCATTGGCGTTATCCTGCCGGTAAAGCGAAAAATCTGTTCCGTTTTCCGAAATATAGAACGCAAATTCCTGGGCGTCGATAACCGGATCAACATGAACTTCGATATCTCCGTTTCCAAGATTTCTGACGACCAGTCCTTCCGGTTGAGCCGGCGGAGTAACTGAACCTGATCCGCCAAACGCATCCGCCAGGGCGCCCCAGAGTTCCGGTCTCGATCCGTCATACGCCAATGCCCACATACCGATGCCCTGCAGGTTTTTGGTTTTTGCATATTCATACTTCAGAGCGAGACTCAGACTGTCGTCATACCAGCATTGATGCCAGCCGCCGCTTTGATACCTGTACCAGGGAGTCTGGGAATCGGAATGCCATAATTTGCCGTAATATAGTGCATTTGATTCTGCTGTAGCATAGAACTTTGACCTGCCGCTTCCGGTTGTTGAGGCGCCGGCGCTGCTTGACTCTGCCGGCCATTCGATGCCGTAATAGGGCAGACCGAGAATGATTTTAGCACTGTTATGACTTGTTTTATTCAGGTAGTCATTCACTGTATATTGAATATTATAGTATCCACCGGTCAGAGGGGCAACCGGTCCCGTTGTACTTGAACCTGACCAGTAATAATTGTATCCCATGATAAACAGAACGTCGCAAATATTCGCCAGCGCTTTATAATCCCAGGCGCTGCTCCAGTCAACAGCAGGCGACGCCATGGAAATATGAGCATCCGGGATATGTGTTCGAAATGAGTCCGCCAGCTCCTGCATGAATTTTACGAGATTCGTCCGTTGTGATGACGGCACGCCTTCGAAATCAATGTTGACGCCATCGCCGTTTCCACGTAAAACTTCATTCAATAAATTGTTGACGCATCGGGTTCGATTACTTGAACTTCCTAATAGTGTCGATAATCCGTCTCTATCAAATAGCGTGGCGACCAGCACTACACGCACGCCATTTTGGTGAGCTTTTGAAACCAGCGAACTTGCCGGCCAGTTGTGAACATTAGTTATTGATCCGGTAGAGCTGACTTCGGCGCTGAAATATGCAATCGTAGTAAGCAGGTTGTAATTTAAAGCGCCGTAAGAAGAATATTTCCAGTAAGGCAGATACCCAAAAACCTCGTGTGAAAGTTCAGCAGTAATGTATTTGCGAAGCGCCGGAACAAGATCGTATGCGATTGAAGTGTCAGGTTCCGAAGGAAAATTGCGGTAGAATTCCAGCTCCTCCCGGTGAATACTTTTATAATTTGGTTCGTATTTCAGCTGTGCAATTAACAGCACACTGAAGAGAATGAGGATAATGGTTTGTTTAATTAGAGAACGTAGCAGCATTTTAAGTCAGGTTTAATAGTGTCATGTAAACAGGTATAAATTATTTTGCAAATATCGAAAAGTTCACCTATAATCTACAAAATGAAAATAATATTCAATATTCAAAACTTTTTTTACATAATTGCAGTCTAAGTGTTATGAATGACGAATTTTTAATCCGAGAATTTAACTCAGGCAACGTTTCAGCCTTCAACACACTGGTCTGGCGCTGGGAGAAGCCGATCTTCAATTTCATTCTCCGTTATATCGGTGATCATGATCAGGCGAAGGATGTCATGCAGTGTTGCTTTATTCGCGTTTTTAAAAGTCTGGGAAAATTGAAGAACCATGCGCGGTTTTCTACGTGGCTGTATCAAATTGCACTTAATCTCTGCCGGGATGAACTGAAAAAACGCAAATATCCCACTTACTCTATCAGCGAAGTCCGGGATTATGATGATTCCGATGGAAATGAGAACAAGGTAGTCATCGCCGATCATAGTCAGGACCCTACCAGACATGTTTACCGGGAAGACCTTGCTAAATTATTACAGAAGGCGTTGATGTCGATTCCGGAGGAACAGCGAGTGGTAATTATTATGAAACAGTACCATGGGTTGAAGTTCACGGAGATTGCGGAAATTTTAAAAACGCCGTTGAATACAATAAAATCACGAATGTATTACGGTCTGGAAGCCCTGCAGAAAGTGCTGAATAAGTGGGGCGTTGACCGGGAGGATTTAGGCTATGAAATGTGATGATTATCGATTATTAATGATGGATGCTCTTTATGATGAGATATCGAAAGAAAATCGAAGTTCGCTGGATTCTCATCTAAAAAGTTGTGAGGAATGCCGTGCCAAATTTCTGGCATTGCAGGCGACGTCGCAGACCCTTGAAAAATGGGAAGACATTGAACCAAATGTCAACCTGACCTTTGTGACACAACCGGCGTCACCCATTGCCGATATTGTAAATAAGTTAAAATCGTGGAAGATTGGTCTTCGCCTTGGTCTTGCGGTCGCAACAGTGTTATTGCTGTTATCAATTATCAATACACGAATACAAATTACGGATGGACAATTCTCATTTGAAACGAGTTTATTCCGCCGGTCAGCTCAACCTGTGGCAACTGAAACCGTGACTCAAACAGACCTGGAAAATCTCCGCAAGGAAAATTTTCAGGTAATCGCTGCAATTCTGGATGAGTATTCCAAACGAAATAGAATTGAAACCGCCATGCTTTTAAAAGATTTTTATAATGATTTCAATCAAAGGCGGCAAACCGATTTAAAACTGGTGTCGAATACGGTTGAACAAATGTATTATGGCACCGAACAAAGAATAGATCGTACTGATAGAGCCCTTGGTACGCTTATCCAATACGTAAACATGCAAAATCAAAGCAGATAGGAGCTGAACATGAAAAATTTAAAAGACCTTTATGTCGTCGCTTTTATTCTTATTATAGTAGTAACAATAATACTGGCAGGTCAACTTTTTGCGGCAATGCCGGCTGAGAAGATGGAGCGAATCGAACAGGATATTGAGATTATGGAAAAAGTGCTGGATGAAATAATTATCAAGGAAAGTCCGATTTATTTTAATTTTGATGATCAGGTACAGGGAATTTACCTGGAGGGATTTGGTGTTTTATTTGATATTGAAAGTATAGGACTTGGCGGATTTTCCGGATTAATCCGCAGAACTATAAAAAGAATGCCGGATATCGACGTCAAACATCATGGCGATGATAGAGTTACCATTAAGATCAGGAAAAAAGAAGGCGAAGAAGATGAAGAACAAATCGAATCTGCAAAGGAAAAAATAAGGGTG
>JAGLWX010000392.1 GCA_023133185.1 Fidelibacterota bacterium | reverse complement strand
AATATATCCAATCGCTTTAGAACGCAACTGAACCGTTTTTCCTGAAGGTGCAAAAAAACCAAAATCAGTAATTGTTGTCGCAATCCACTGGGGGTCAATATCAATGTATTTCCTCAATTCAGAATCACTGACTCCTTCTGCACAACGCACCGGCACGCCAATTTCACGATCCCTTTCCAATAAGGCTACTGAAGCTCCCAGATTAGCCGCAAATCTTGCTGCCGTTGATCCAGCCGGACCGGCGCCGACAACAACGATATCGTAATGCTGCCTCATACTTTTACTCCTTACCAATCGTCGATAATGCCGCAAAAGGACATATCTTTACACAGGCGTCACAATCAATACAAACAATTTCATCAATTGATAATTCAGTTTCAGTCATTTCGATACAATCAACAGGACAAACTGATATACAGGTACCGCAAAGATCACATCTGTTTTTGTCAATTCTGATCATGCTTCATCCTCCTCAACCTTAAATGTGGGATAATCAAGGTTGAAGCGATTAATATAATAAATACGAGCGATGTAAAAATTCACCAAGAGAACAAAAAAGAAAAGCGGAAACTGAATACACAGTATCAGTGCAATGAACAATAAGGGATATCGAATAGTCCGCAATACCCAAACATCGTTTGGTCTTGTAACCATGATAATATAAAGCGGCAAGGATATTAAAATAGGATGAGTTATGATCGGATCGTGAAGTATTAACCCAAGAATAAATCCGAACAATACCCATATAAATGCCATCCAAACGGTAATATATCTTCCATATTTAACCGCAAAGGTTTTTTTATCATGTTTTAAATCACCTTTCTCGTCGGGTAAAGTTGTTAACAATGCCACCGAACCCCATGCAAAAACGTAAGGCACCATCTGAATGAACATTCTTATCTGAAATTCTCCAGCCATCAGCCAGCCGATGCTAAACAGAAACACACCGCCGATTAAATTTGTAATAATTCCCAGTATGGGGCGGTCTTTCCAATTGAACGGCGCAAAATTATAGAGATATCCCCAAAATAAAACAAATAATGTTATTGCAATAAATAATTGCACGCTTTGAACCAGATATACAACTAAGGATATACCAATCAGAATATAGGCGATCTTCAACGCTATTTTAGGAGATATGTGATTTTCAGAAATTAAAAATAATTTTTTATTATCCCGATCGGTTTCAATATCCTGCAATTGGTTTAAGATAAATGTAGCGCCGGCTGCCAGTGTCAGTATGAAAAAATTAAACAGCGTTAACCAATTGATAGAAGTTCGCCACCAGATAACAGTGCCGTTTACAGTACTGTATGCGGAATAACCGGCAAGAGTGATGATCCAGACCGGAAAAAAGAGCGTTGGACGAAGGATAAACAGATAATCCAGTGGTTTTAAATATTTCAGGGGTATTTTGAACATCATATCTCCAAATAATTAATAATTCTCTTCGGAATCTAAATACTTTCCGGTAAAACATGCCGTACAAAAATGATCTGCGGGGAGTGAAGTTGAATCTATTAGCCCTTTTACCGTAATATACTCCAAACTGTCAACTTCCAGGTATTCACGTATCTGAGCGACCTCCCTTTGATTGGCAATCAGTTCCTCTTCTGATGGAAAGTCCATCCCATAAATACAGGGGT
>JAGLWX010000391.1 GCA_023133185.1 Fidelibacterota bacterium | reverse complement strand
ATTCCAATATTTTTATATGATTTGAATAAATCCAACCGTGTTTACCTTTAAGCACTTCAAGCCGGTATATACCGGGAGTCACCTGTAAATTGATTTTGGTAGCCTTCCCTTTTTGAAATACTTCACCGTTGCGAATTATCCGACAGTGTCCTTTCTCTGGAAGCGATGCTTTAAGAACCGGATGTTTCATTTCACCTGATTCTCCCATCTGTAATATCCGGTCACCGTCTTCAACCCAAAACCGAAAACCTCTGGCGTCACCCCACCTGTAGTTCGAAATGAATGTTCGCCCGTCATGAATTAACTTAAAAATAGTCGATTCAGTTTTTGAATTATCATCGGATTTTGACAATTCATCGTTGCAGAGCAAATGAGTCCGAATCGACTTGAACATGATTTTATAATCAAAAATTGCTTTTGTGAAAAATCTAAATATAGTGATTTTCGTCGCATGAACATCCACAGAACCAATTCCGGTGACTTTTCGTTCTAAATTCGCCTTATCCCACCATTTTAGAAGCTGTCTCGAAGGAAATGTTGAAAAGCTACGCGGGTGTATAACATTCCAGTATTTATTCCGGACGGTTGTCAGTTCAAGCCAGTGAGACATCATATTCCATATTTCAATAACTTCAACTTCCGGGTAATCCAGATTTCCCCAGGGGATTGGCGGAAATCCCGCAATTGAAGAATCAATATCTCTTTGTTCAAAAGGATGAGCGGCAATACCGAGGGCGCCCTGCTCTTTTACTGCCTGAATGTATTCTTTGTGAGAGTAAGATGAGGGCAATATTTTATCCAGCCCGAAAGCAAGATAATGGTGTTGATTATCACTATCATTGATTTCATATCCGACAGATACAAAGAGGTCATTATGCCAACCCGTATTACCTTCTTCCCTTCCTCTTAAGGTCATATGATCAGACGCTAAAAGGTAATCCAAGCCGGCTTCCTGCGCCGCCCTTATAATTTCAGAGTATGTTCCGCTTCCATCCGAAAATATGGTATGAGCGTGAATACATCCAATATACTCTTTAAAATCAGCATTCATGATATTGCCTGAGTAAATGCGATTGCCAGACAAACACCCATGGCGTCCGTTATTAAATCACGAATACTAAACATGCCTTTCGGTTTACGACGATCATTAATCTCCTTACCTATTCCAAGGGAAATGGTGATTATCCCGGCAGTGTTTATCGATTGATTCTTTGAAATGCCGGCAATTCTGTTCTGAATATAGTAGCCGGTTGTGGTCACAATAAACGAACTGCTTAAATGTTTCAGTTTATCAATTGCAAACCACAGATCTTTTTTCTTATCCGGCAATATATTTCCAGGATTAAAACCAAAAGTTTGACTAAGAAAAAGACTGACCAAAATAATGACTGCAATTTTTTTTATCATATAATCCCAAGACCACTCAGAAATATTAGAAGAATCAGAACAGGGGCAACAAATCGAACTAATATTGACCATAATAATGCTAAAAAACCTGAAAAAGAAGCCGCTCCCTGCTGTAAATGTGGTAACGCCTTCCTTATGCCCCAGAACCAACCGACAAATAACGCAATAAAAATACCGCCTAAAGGTAAAAATATATTTGCAGAAATAAAATCAACAAAATTAAAACATGTCAACCCGAAGATTGTAAAATTCTCCCAGCCACAGAATGACATTGCACTGGGAATACCAAGCAAAAATACAAATCCGCCCAGTAAAATCGCGACTGTTTTTCGTTTCAGATGAAATTCATCGACAACAAATGTGGTAATGACCTCCAGAAGTGAGATAGTGGATGTCAAAGCCGCCATCGATAACAACATAAAGAAAATTATCCTGAATACATATCCACCCGGTATTGAATTGAACACAATTGGCAAAACATTGAATATCAGCGCTGGTCCCTGAGCGGGTTCTAATCCCATGGCAAACACAGCCGGAAAAATCATAAACCCGGCAAGTATCGCGATAAATGTATCAAGAGCAACGATATTAACGGCGCTATAAACAATATTCTCCTTTTTGGACATATAACTACCATAAGTCAGTAACGCTCCCATACCGAGGCTCAATGAGAAGAATGCCTGTCCCAGGGCAAGTATAAAGGTTTTTCCTGTTATGGCGGAAAAATCGGCTTTTAACAAGTAGCGAACTCCTTCACCCGCACCCTTGAGCATAATTCCTCTGATAACCAATACAATTATTAGTCCCAATAACGCCGGCATCATGATTTTACTGGCTCGTTCAATCCCTTTTGTCACACCGGCATAAATAATAATGATGGTCATGATCATAAAGAGCCCATGAAACATCAGTGTCCACTGTGGTTTTGATGATAACGATTTAAATAACTGTCCTGCAGCTTCCGGGTCTTCAAGATTATGAAAACTCCCTTTTATCGACTCAATAACATATCCCAGACTCCAGCCGGCAATGACATTATAGTAGGAAAGAATTAAAAATCCGGTAAAAACTCCAAGTCCGCCAACTGCGATCCAGAATGGATTTCCCTTTGATAGTTCTCTGAAACTACCAACCGGATTTTTCTGCGCAGTGCGACCGATTAATATTTCCGCGATAACTACAGGAAGCCCCACCAGAACGACACATATCAGATAGAGGATTATAAAAGCCGCGCCGCCGTTCTCTCCGACTAAATATGGAAATTTCCAAATGTTGCCTAATCCGACCGCCGATCCCGCTGCAGCAAGAATAAATCCAATCCTGGATCCCCATTGTTCGCGTTTACCGTCCATTAGATCTCCCGATATTACAGGAAAAATTCAACCCGACGCCCATTGTTTGTGTATCTATCACTAATTCGATTTTTTCGCTGGGGAAATTATATAAATGAGCGTCAACATAGGCGTCTAACATTCCGATAAAATATATCCCCACACACCACCAGGCGTACTTATTTCGTTTCTCTCGCGCTCGCCAGGTATTGATTTGAAGATTATAACCGGTCTCATCAAAGACCACATCTTTCTTTTCTTGTTGAGATTTTTTACTCCATTCTTCAATCCCGATAGTCTCTTTCGTTTCTTTAATATATTGATAAATTGTATTGTATTCTATCATCCTGTAAATATGATACGCCTCAAGAGTCACATATATTGCTGCTTTAAGCGGTTTTCGGACATAAAGTTGTCCCCATCCCGGAATTATTGCCGATTTGATCAAAGCAGTTCGGGGAGAGATATTTCGTATGCTGTCTTTTTTGATCGGTTCATGTCCATATATATCCGATAGGAAACACGAAGTTATCAATATAATTCCCAACACTATTTTTTTCAGGTAAGTATTTCTTGTTATCACAGGAATATGAACCTACTAAACAAACGTAAATTATTATAAGTTATCGGATTACACCGCCCAGCCGCCGATTACAAATGCTGACTGCGGCACTATGGAAATGTCTATTTCTCTGGGATAAATGTCATAGAGTTCACCGTCAAAATGGATAGGCAATGGAACATCGCTGGTAATTCTGATATTTTTACCTTTTCGTATTGTCACTTCCTTAACGACGTCTATGGTGCCATTTATTAACCGTACGAAGTTGATTAATATTTTCCAGACTGAGATATCGCCTATATGGCAAATGTCAAAGACACTGTCATGAATCGAGGCGTCCGGTGTAAGCTTAAACCCGCCACCGGCAGATGAGCCGTTTCCGATTGCGATTAGATATGAAAGACTTTTTCCTATTTTTTTTCCATCAATCTCCAGATGGATAGGTATAGCTCTCCAAAGAGTTAAGCTGCTCAGAATTGCATACAAGTACGATAGCGTTCCTTTTAATAATTTCATCTTCTTATTTCGATAATTCACAAATCCATCGAAACCAATACCGACCCCGTTTAAAAATATTCTATTACCAATTGTTCCCAGATCCATTAAACGATAATTGTAATTGACAATTATATCAACAGCCTTTCGTAAATTACGCGTTACTGAAAGGCTTTTAGCGAAATCATTACCGGTTCCATCGGGAATAATTCCAAAAGGTGTTGTTGTACCAGCAAGTCCATTCATAACCTCATTTGCCGTTCCATCGCCACCATAGGCAATGACGGCGTCATATTCTCGATGAATCTTATCGGCTATCCTACTCGCATGCAGCGGCTCTTTAGTAAAATAATAATCAAACGTATGTCCGGTTTGATCGGTTATTTCTTTCAACAATGGTAGTCGTCTGGAAGTTCGTCCTCTTCCGGCTACCGGGTTAACTATAATGGCATATTTACGTTTCATTTGATTTCACTCCAAGGTT
>JAGLWX010000390.1 GCA_023133185.1 Fidelibacterota bacterium | reverse complement strand
TGCAGATTAATTGACATTCCGGGTATTATCAGGCATAATATTGCCACAACCCAGGCGCCAAATCCAAAAAATGCGATAATCAGCCCGGGCATAATAAATTCTGACAGCAACATTGCCAATCCAAGGATGAACCAGATAATTTCGGGACTAAAGAATTCTTTTAACGCTTCCATCATATTTCCCCTCCTATTTAATTTTTGCAACTAATATTACCATGAAACAGTGCTTAATGCAATTAATAACTGTCCGGAATAATAAAATGCCAGACTGATACGGTTATATTTAAATGAAGTCCTGAAACGGTTGATGGCTAAAATCAGGTCGGAGATATAGAATAAGCCGGCGCCAATTGTAATCAACCATGCCTGACGATTACTGAAATTTGGACTGAATTGTGTTGCTATCGCACGATTAAACATGTATGTAATTGTTAAAATGTATAACAGCACTGAAATTTTCATCGATCCCAGACCGGGATAAAGATACATATAACAGATTGCAGCAAGGATTCCCAGCACAATGATAATAGGTAGTTTCTGCTGATTCATCCCGGCAAAAATAGAAAATGTGACGGCATAAAGAATATGAGTAATCAGGAAAAAGCATAAACCGATTCGAAATGCCTGAGCTTTCTCCTGAAATATAAGAGCTATATCGCCTCCCATTGAAAACAGAAGCGCCACAATAATCCAAATCGAGTATCCTACAGACATATTCTGTTTGAATAGCAAAGGGATCAGCGCAATCAGGATAACCAATGCCGTTGACAGTGGTTTGTAAATATAGATTTGGTCCCTATTTTCCTGAAATTTCGCTCGAATGAGTAAAACAACAGTGATTGTTAGGAGCACTATTGCGACACTACATACACTTAACATCGATTCACTCCTCGTTCCACATGATTTTTTTAAATTTTCGTCTATACAACTCGAGCCCTGTTGACCGAAACAACCACTATTTCATATCACACTATATCTAATCAAAGACAGATAAGTACATTCTATAAATTTTTGGTTCGTCACCTTATGATTAATTTCTAAATATTTTTAAAAATAGCAAAAGAAAAAATCCGGTGAATAGTGAATGATTTTTCTTTTATAATAAATGTTGAATTTTTGATGCTTTTCTGTTACAATAAATATAGAATATCAAACGGAGGACGTTATGCAAACTTTTGTACTCATGACCAAACTATCCCAGGAAATGTCAGCCAAGATGAAAAACCGGGAACAGTTGGGACGGCAGTGGCTGGACGAGGTTAAACACAAATGCCCGAAAGTCAAATTTATTGCCCATTATGCCCTGCTCGGTAAATACGACTTTATGGACATTTACGAAGCCCCGGATGCCATTTCGGCAACCAAGGTTTCTCTGATCAGCCGGGAAAACGGCGCTATGCAGGCGGAAAGCTGGACGGCAATACCTTACAAACAATTCTTGGAATTAATTAACGAATGTTAACCATCTCACAGAAAATTGCCTCGGATTTATCGACCTGACAACAAATTTGACTATTCCTATACTCTAAATACTTGTATATTTTAACTGTAATTTTGGAGTAAGGAGATTAACTATGAAAAAGATTTACCGTTCGATTACCGACCAGAAACTCGCAGGTATTTGCGGAGGATTAGGTGAAATGTTTAATATTGATCCCACAGTCATTCGATTGCTGTTCGTATTCGCCGCTATTGCTACAGGGGTTTTTCCATTAGTGGTCACGTATATCATCGGCTGGATTATCATTCCCGAGGGAAAAGCGTAATTATCCATGCCGGGAACCCTCATTAACGCAGGTACGGTCATCCTGGGCAGCATAATCGGTTTAATTCTGCATCGGCGATTACCTGAAAAAATTACAGCAATCGTATTTCAGGGAATCGGACTCTTTACCCTGTTTCTGGGATTCACCATGGCTGCTAAGACAAATCATTATCTCATCATGATCTTCAGTATCGTAATCGGTTCAATTATCGGACAGTTGCTCTCCATCGACAGCGCCCTGGATCGCTTTAGCAACTATCTAAAACAAAAAGTCAGATCGGATAATGATAAATTCACCGACGGTTTGATCACCGCCTTTCTGCTCTTTTGCATGGGATCTATGACGATTCTGGGCGCCTTCGAAGAAGGACTGGGCGGCAAACCCAACCTACTCCTTTCCAAATCTATACTGGATGGATTTTCATCAGTTGTATTATCCGCAGGACTGGGCATCGGTGTGATTTTTTCAGTGATTCCATTGCTCATCTATCAGGGTGGATTGACTCTTTTCGCGGGCTGGCTGGGAGAATTCTTCAATGAAATTGTGATCAATGAAATGTCGGCAGTCGGTGGGCTAATACTGATCGGACTGGGTATCAACATTCTCGAAATCAAAAAGATTAAAGTAGTCAATATGCTGCCGGGACTGGTTGTAGCAGTCATTCTGGCATATATTTTTCTATAAATCCAATTCACAAAAAAACAGTATGGAAGCCCGGCATGTTTCGTAGCTACCAATTAATATCAATGTCGAAAAATTCACAAATAATTTGACTGATCAAAACAAAATACC
>JAGLWX010000039.1 GCA_023133185.1 Fidelibacterota bacterium | reverse complement strand
TTTTTAAACCAGATGATCGATCCCGGTGTTGCTATTGTATATCTGGATATTCCAACTTATAAAATAAAAGCTATTGCCCATCTGTTACATCCGGATGATCCTGAACTGACCGATTATGAGAAGGATGTGGTGGAATATATTAATCTTATTCACAGCTATTTCCATGGTGATTTTCCTAAGATGTTTATCTCTGTAATATACTACGTAGTAGAAGTCTATGACAGTTCTCCCGGGAAAGTCGGACGAGGCGTTAAAATCGTTCCTTAAACGACCTTTATTTATTCTCAACTCTATTTTCTTTTTTAACCCCATGGGATTATTTCCGTGGGGTTAAAAATAGATTCCGGCAGATCAGGAATGTGGGAAATTGGATTGATATGTTAAGTAAAAAATCTTTAAATGACGTCGTAGGGTTAATATATATGACTATCGAGATAGCTGTTTATGTAAAAACTCCATAGGTTACGAAGGACTCCGCTTGCGGAGAGCCAGTTATTTGTAGCAAGAAGATATATCGTGTAGAATCAAACTCCGTAGGAGTTGACTATTTGTAGAATGTATATCATTTAGAATTAAACTCCATAGGAGTTGGCTAAAGAGGTAGAAATGGCGAATACATTTACCCAGCTATATATCCATATCATTTTTAACACAAAAGGCCGGGAAAAACATCATCGTAAAAAGACGTTCAAAGAAGAGTATTTGGAATTTTTAGAAAAATTTGGGATTGTCGAGGTTGTTGGATTTTGCTACAAATAGCAAACCCCGGGGTTAATACTGAGATTGTTTAAGCTGACGCCAATGCGCAGGTTAGAATAATAAGAAGGATTGATGTGAAGGCAGGTAAGAAAATATTTTTAATATATTTGATTGTCTATACTTCATCAAATATTGCTTTTGCAGATGACAGAATTGACAGGATCAATGAAGAATTAGAAAAGAATAATGCCAGTTGGAGAGCTGGCGAAAGCTGGGTTACGCGATTATCACCGGAAGAAAGAAAGCAGATTTTTGGAGAAATTTTGGAGCCACCGGACCCGGAATATGCAAAACTGATAGCAATCTCGGTTCCTGATTCTTTACCATCTCATTTTGACTGGCGGGATAATGATGGAAACTGGGTAACCCCGGTGAGATACCAGGGACTGTGCGGCAGTTGCTGGGCTTTTTCAGCAACTGCGCAGGTAGAGTCATGGTGGAAAATCAGCAATAACAATTTGGATACTACCATTGATATATCAGAACAGTTTATTATTTCCTGTGGTGACGCAGGAGACTGTAACGGTGGTCTTGCGTACAAGGCTCTTGATTTCTACCGGACAAATGGCGTTCCGTCGGAATCCTGTCTGAACTATTACGGCAGTGATGATATTCCTTGTGAATACGCCTGTTCAAACTGGCGGGATGAAGCGGTCATTATCCCTGGCTGGGGATTTATTACCCTTGAAGAAGATATTATTGACAATATCAAAGCTGCTGTTTACCGGCATCCTGTTTCCGCCAGCTTTCAGGTGTACTCGGATTTTGACACATATCGGAGCGGAATATATGAACATACTCCGCTTCCCGACGAAGGAAGTACCGGTCACGCAATCCTTATCGTCGGTTGGGATGATGAAGAGGAATGCTGGATATGCAAAAATAGTTGGAGCGAGTATTGGGGCGAAAACGGCTATTTTCGAATTCGATGGCATAATTGCGGGATGGGAACTTTTATGCCATTTATTTTCGACGAATTAGTTGAAGGTTCTTCACTTTCTGCTTCTCCGTTTGAAGGACTTGAATTCAATCTTAGAGTAGGAGATTCTACAGGGAAATCAATTACGGTAAAAAATATTGGAACCGGCAATCTGGAATTTTCTTCCATAGATTACCAGGCAACGGTAGCATGGCATCCTGATACGCTCAAAGCTTATGACGGGATGAGCTGGTGGTGCGGCACACATGAATATGGCGGCTATAATGACAACTGGTTACAATATTTGGAAACTCCTGTAATTGACCTGAGTAATACAACTTCGCCAATATTATCATGGATGGGTAACTGGTCAATAGCAAGTACGGGAGGAATTGTATATCCTTATGATGGTGGGGATGGGTGCAATGTCTGGATTTCTATCGACGGAGGAAAAATATTTAATGTCGCGAATCCAGGCAGCCCTGATTATAATTGCCAGAGTCTCTTTGGTTTTGGAGACCCGGATCAGGGATGGGGTATGGGTTCCGGAATTCCCGGATGGACTAGCTACAGCGGGGGCTGGATTCCTGTTGAGTTCGATCTGGCTTCTTATATTTCAGACAGTGTGATCATCAGATGGGCTTTTGCTTCCGATAATGGATTCTGTACTCTGACTCATCCAATCGCGTTTGGTTTAATGGTTGATAACATCATTGTATCGGATAATGGAGCTACTGTCTTCGAAGATTATGCAGATGATATGAACTCCATGAACAGGCTTGGTTTTGCAAGTGATCCGGCAAGCTGGATCGATATTTTTTCCGGCGGCGGACTCCTCTTACCCGGTGATAGTACAGAGGTAACGATCATGGTCAAAACCAGGGATTTAGAGCCTGGTGAATATTATGCAAACATTACTTTTACATCTAACGATACTACTCAAATATCTCCGGTTATTCCCATTACTCTTCATCTTCAATTGCCGGACCATGATGTGTGTGTTGATAATGTATGGCTGCCAGAAAAAAACCTGTGTGTAATATCGGAGATTCCTCTCGGTGCAATAATCAGGAATTGCGGTTTAAATGATGAGACAAACTTTAATGTTATTTACTCTGTTTATGAATCCGGGAATGAAATCTATCGAGACAGTTGTGTTTTTGATTCCCTTGCTTCAGGCGCTGTGGATATTGCAAGATTTGACCCGCTGTTTGTGACAAAAGTAGGTAAACTGAATGTACATATTGAGACTATTTTAGAAAATGACTATAACGGTTATAATAATAATTTTAATGATTCAATAACTATAACAAACACAGTGGATGATTTCGAGCTGGAGTCGGGTCTCTGGATATACGAAGGCGGCGCTGAACGAACTTCATTGCGTCCCGGACACAGCGGTCAATATACATGCAGCATGGGTGGTTCTGCAACTCCATACCGGAACAGTATGGATTCAAAAGCGGTTTATAAACCAGGTTTCGATCTGAGCATGATCGACTATGCCACTTTGAAATTCCGGTCATTATTCCAGACAGAAAGAAATAAAGACATCTGTTATATAGAGGCTTCGACAGACAGTATTAGCTGGATAAAATTGGATTCTCTGTCAGGGATACTGCCGGACTGGACCCGATACGATATAGAACTTACAAATTTTATCAATAACGGTTTTAAAAAAGTATGGATCCGTTTCCATTTCGTTTCCGACGACGCTATAACCAGCGTGGGTTTATTTATTGATGATGTTGAAATATTCACAGAAAATCCGGTTGAAGTAGCCGATAGAGACATAATAAATCCAACAGAATATAAACTGGAGCAGAATTTCCCAAATCCTTTTAATCCTACTACAACAATCAGCTATTCTCTTCCCCTGAATTGTCATGTAACAATTACTATTTATGACA